>JANYDV010000282.1 GCA_025363505.1 Bacteroidota bacterium | reverse complement strand
CTGATTGTATAAGAAACGTGTTGCTGCCAATAATCGGAAGGTTGGGCTTTGAGTGCGGTTGCAAAAATAATACAAACAAGAAATACAATATATTTCTTCATAAAATTTTTAGGGTGTACGACAAGAAGAAATGAAACACCGATCATCGGGGATTGTTTCTTTGATTTGCAGATAAAGAAAAGGACGGTTAATAACCGCCCTTTCAACAAATATGACTATGAGTTTTTATGCGAACAATGTTTTAATCCGTCCCATTGCCTTTTCGATGTTCTCGATCGAGTTAGCGTAGCTGAAGCGGATATAATTCTCGCCGTATTTGCCGAATGATGTGCCCGATAGGCAAGCGACATTTCCTTCATAAAGAATTTTATCGGCTATTGTTCTTGAGTCGAGTCCGGTGCCGGTGATATTCGGAAACACGTAAAATGCGCCGAGCGGTTTGTGACACTTGAAACCGGGAATGTCATTGAGGGCATCAACAATAAAATCTCGACGACGTTTGAACTCAGCAACGACCGTGTCCACCCATTCTTGGGGTCCCGTTAGAGCTTCCATACCCGCTCGTTGTACAAAACTTGTTGCACAGCTCGGGACGTTGGTTTGCAACTTCGCACAGACGGCGGCGAATTCGGCAGGCATAATGCCAAAGCCTAATCTCCAACCAGTCATTGCATACGTTTTCGAAAAACCATCAAGAATAATCGTGCGCTCGCGCATTCCGGGTAGTGCGGCGATGGTATGATTGACGAAACCATCATAAACTACGCGCCCATATATCTCATCGGACAACACAATAATATCATGCTTGACGGCAAGCTCAGCGATGGCTTTGAGGTCTTCGAGTGTGAGGATACCACCTGTCGGATTTTGTGGGGAGTTGATGATGAGCATCCGCGTTTTTGCGGTAATCAGACTTTTAAGATCTTCAATGTCAAAACGAAATCCTTTTTCTTCTTTTAATACCAGGGGCACAGCGATGCCTCCGGCGAGCTCGATACAACTTTCATAAATTGGGAATCCCGGGTTTGGGTAGATCACTTCATCACCCGGATCCACTGCCGCCATTATTGCATAGAACATCACCGGTTTCGCCCCAGGACAGACAACGACCTCGCTAAAATCAAACTCCATCGAACGGCGTTTGCCTTCGACTTCGGCTATGACCTTACGAAACTCCGGCAAACCCGGAGCAGGACCGTAATGTGTAAAGCCTTGATCGAGTGCCTCTTTTGCGGCACGGATGATATTCGGAGCAGTATCAAAATCAGGCTCGCCGATTTCGAGATGTATAATATCTTTTCCTTGCGCTTCGAGTTCACGAGCGCGCTGCAATACTACAAATGAAGTCTCTGTTCCTAAACGCTGGATTCGGTTGGCGATATGCATCGTAGATGATTCTTAAAAATTTATTCCCTGCAAAAATACGATGTTCGTAAACATCCTCTTTCATTCTTTTGTAACTTCAAACTAGAAAAAACTATACCGCGTCAGAAACCGATGAAAAATTGAATCCGCTTATTTGCAGCATTGGTATCATCATCGGCATCGAGTCATCACCGTCGCGTGGGGCAGTGACCACTTGCTTCGAGGAGTCTTCGATATTCTTGAGCACATTAATAGGCGACTCATTCCAGCGGAAGTTTTTTACAGCGTGTTTGATCTTGCCATTCTCGACCCAATACACACCATCACGAGTAAGCCCCGTTTTTAACAATGTTTGATTGTCAACATCACGAATATACCAGAAGCTCGTAATCAGCAATCCTTCTTTCACATTTGAGAGAAAATCTTCGGGAAGCTGTGTACCGCCTTCCATAATAATATTCGCAGGTCCCGGGACCGCCTTCTGATTTGTTTTCTGTGCCCAAAAACGCGAACGCATTAAGTTTGTGAGCTTCCCTTCTTTGACCCAATCTATCTGTCCGGTCGGCATACCTCCACCTTCATAGATACCGGCAGGGACAAGAGGATGATTGGGATCGGAAAAAATTCGGACTTTTGGTGCGGCAATTTGTTCGCCAATGGCAGTAGCACCATTTGCCCTTGAAAATGCACTTCTGCCTTCCTCGGCACTTCGCGCATCGAGCGACCAAATAAACTGCTGAACAATATCAGCGGCGGCGCTTGGTTCGAGAATGGTGCGATATACCCCAGGGTCCATTTCATCAGCACCCTTCCAGGCGGCACATTTCTCTGCGGCTCTGAGGATAGCACGGTCGGAATCGAGCCGAGCAATAGCGTGGCTTGCTCGTTTGTTCCATCCGCTCGAATGACCATCTTCGCTACGCATCGTCGTCGAAAATGTTGAGCGTGTTTTTTGATCGGCGACGAACAATCCTTTCGAATTACGATACGCTGAATTTCTCACAGAAGTTTGCAAGAAACCTGCAGCAATAAATTTTCTTGCGCGTGCTTCTTTGATCGCATGCTCAGCTATACGTGCACGTTCGGAAGCGGTGTATGAGCTATCCGCGCTCGAATCATCATATTGGGCAGACCGTGCATACGATTGCTTGCTCTCAAGCGGTGGCATCAGTTCTTCGTTCTCGGGTGCGAGCTTAGCAATTTCTTCGGCACGTGCCATTGCCGAGGCAAGACCGCTATCGGAAAGATCATTCGTTGATACCGAACCTGCGCGTTTACCAAAAGCGGCGGTGATACTGATAGAAGTATTCGTCGTGGAGCCACTGGTCGAAACCGTATTTGCGGCATAACGAAGATGCGCTGATTGCGAGCTATCAATGCCCACTTCGCACCAATCGGCTTTCGAAAGTTTTACGATCTTTTTCGAGAGCGATTCGAGTTCGTCGCTGGAAAGTATTCCTGTTATCATTGCAATAAAATTATTCGTTATAGTCGAGCATATTGGTTCGGGCATTTGCCGATTGGGCACGAGTGTTGATCACTTTTATTTTCGTAAATCGCGCCGGCGAGCATCCGTGGCTTACGGGGTTTGATTGCATCGGCTCACCTTTGCCATCGTTCATAGCTCCACCGAGCATATACTCGGTTTTATCACAAACCGCATCGCAATTTTCCCAAAAATCTGTGGTGTTCGATTGATAAGCAACATCGCGCAACATTCGTCCGAGTTTCCCATCTTTTACTTCGTAGGCGACTTGACCTGTAAACTGGAAATTATATCGTTGATGATCGATCGAATAGCTAGAATTGCCTTTGATCATTATTCCCTTCTCGGTATCTTTGATCAAGTCTTCGAGTGAGCGTTTTCCTGAAAATGGCTGCAAACTTACGTTGGGCATACGCTGGAATGGCACGCTCCACCATCCTTGGGCATAACTCTGTCCGCGGGATTTCTCTTCGGAGATCATCTTTGCTTGTTCGCGAGTTGTTTGCAAGCCGACTAATCTTCCTTCTTTAATTATATCATACGACTCTGAGGCTACACCATCATCATCATATCCAACGGTTGCAAGACCGCCTTCTTGGGTACGATCAGCAACGACATTGACGTGGTCGCTTCCGTAGGTGAGACTATTAAGATCTTTCTTGCGGACAAAACTGGTGCCGGCAAAGTTTGCTTCATAGCCCATAATTCGGTCAAGCTCGGTTGGGTGTCCGATGCTTTCGTGAATCGTGAGCCACAAATGGGTTGGATGCAAAATCAAATTATATTTACCTGCTTCGACACTTGCCGCAGTCAGTTTCTCGGTAGCTTCGGCTACGGCTTGCAAGATTTCATCTTTATAATTATAGCCTTCGACATACTCATATCCTCTGCCTTGCGGAAGGACAAATAATGCGCGACTTGCAAATTGATTATTTGCTTGGTCGGCTATAGTAACCCATGTCGAAGGGTCGATGCGAGTAACTTCTTGCCAAATTTTCGAACCTTCGCTCGAAGCAAAGAATTTTTCTTCGCGAACACAACTTAAGTTTGAATGAATAAATAATTTCTTGCCGCCGATACTCACCCCTTGTGCAAGAGCATGAACGCTCAGCATTAAGTCGGCGCGGTCTTTGAACGACACTTCAAACGGATTTTTCTTGATCGGCGTTTTCCACTCCGCACTCACTGCCGCGACCGGCGCAAGATCGAGCGGGCTTGATTGCAATTTTGAATTGGCACTTGCCATTTGTACTGCTTCATCTACCGAATGTTTGCCATTGAGTTCGTCAACCATCCGATTTGCCGAGAAACCCCACGTCCCATCTTTGATTACACGAACACCAATACCAAACGAATCGGAGTCGCTGATGCCCGTCACGATCTGATCACGAACACCGACCGACTGGCTGGCATAGCGCGATATGCGAACGTCGCAATAAGTAGCGCCGAGCGTCTTTGCATAGGCAATCAAAGTATCAGCAAGATCTTGTTGAGATTTGGAGGGTTTGGCAAGCGCGCCTGTATCAATCATCGTTAACGATGAAGCATTTGCAAAACGAGTATCCAATCCGCTCAGAGCAAGTGCCCCGCCGGCAAGCGCCCCTTTTAAGAATGATCGACGATGCATAATGATAGAGAATGAATAGGTTGTAAACGTATGGCACGAAAATCAGTTCGCTACACGAGCTATCAAAAAAAAATCCCCTAATGTCTGTGGGTCATTAGGGGATCGGGTAAAGAATATTTAGCTTTATTCTCGAATGAGCTTTATTGAAACGACGCCACCAGCCAGCGACGACAAGCGGGCGAAGTAACTGCCCGATGACCATGACGATGTATTGAGTTTGATCGTATAGTCACCAGCCGATCTAAAGCCGATGGGGTCGTTATACACTTCTTTCCCAAGCGCATCGTATATCTGAAGTTTCAGTCCTGCCGTTGAACCCAAATGGTAATGAAGTTCAGCCGTTGTATGGAATGGATTCGGTGAAGCCTCAAACAAACGTATCGCTGAGAGGTCTACTGCTTCGTGTTCCTGCACAGCATGATCCAAACCGAAGAGTATCTGTAAATTCAATGACTCAAGCGACGGAAGGGTTGTATCAAACGGAGTAGCGATCGAGTCGCGAACACTGTCATGCCAGTTTTGATATTGGTGTTTACGTGTATTTCCCCACAACGTCATTGTGGTATCGGAAAATGCAAAATACTCTTTCGGACACTTCCCTGATTCAATTACATACTTCAGGATTGCTATTGAGCCGTTGTAGTCATTACCACGTCCGGGAAAGTAATTCATTGTGAACATGATTGACCGGACATCAGCACAATAATATCTCCAATTCTGCGTATTAAGATATAAGACTTTTTTCAACCATTCACGATAGTCTATAAACCGACCAGTATCATTACTCATATTAGAAACGGCACCACTAATATGATTAAAGTAGGATGAGCTCAATGAATAGTTAGGGCAGGTTTCGATCGCATAGCGCAATGAATCATAACCCTTACGATACTCAAACTGAGCAATATTAGCGGCTCTAAAAAATAGTAATTCACAAGAATCATCTTCGACATTATTTTTAAACTTTAATAAATTAGATGATGATTTATCGGGTGGTAATGGATTAAGATCAAACCCAACTCCACAATAGACAGGATAGCCTTGAGCAACCACAAGTTCATTCGTGAGGATGAGAAATAGAATCGCTAATAGTATTGCAATATGCTTCATTACAACTTAGACACAAAATGTAGTGAGATAATTCTCTTTAAAAAGCAAAACGGCACCCTTTGAGGAAAAGAATGCCATTTTGCAGGTTGTGTCGTGATATAGGGATCAGCGAGTGATCACAATTTGAGCTGTAGAAATAATACTACCGCCCGATGAGATTCGAATAAACACGACACCACTCGTCTTGGGCAATTGGAGCGCAATTTGCTGCTCGCCCATCGGCACTTCCCCAACGGCTTGCGTCGCGATCAAGTGAGCTGCGGCATCGTAAAATTCAATCCGAAGGTCAGAAGCATTCCGATTCAACATTAATTGTAGCGTAGCTTTTTCACGTGCAGGATTCGGAATAATATTGATTGATTGAATCATATCACTAATCATTCGTACCGCAGTCTTCGCTGTATCAAGCCCAACACCATGCAATGGTATTTGCAGTGGCGAACCCTCGGCAGCAGTAATCGCAAGCGAGCCGTCGGCTGAACCAACCGATACAACGGTGAATGTTAAGGAGATCGTTTTTGATCCGCTTGGTGCAATCGTGAATGGGGTATATGATGAATCAAGTTTGAACTCGCCCGAACCGGTAAGTGCAAACGTATTGATCGTCGAAGCCGCCGTACCGGTATTGGTAATGACAAAGGTCTTCGTAGAAGTTTTACCGACATCAACCGATCCAAAATCAAGTGCCGAAGGGGTAAGAGTAAGTTTAGAATTCACCCCTCTACCGGAGAGTTCGATTGTCCGAGTGTTGCCGGAAATTTCATCGGTCGTGATCGTAATCGTCCCCGAATAATTTATCTCTTGGAATGCATTAAAGGTGACTTTTATCTTGACGCTGTCTTTCGCATTGATCGTATGCGCCGCAGTGTCAGCCAATATAAAACCGTTGTTGGGGTTTGCTAAAGAATATTTCACAATCTTTAGTGCTGCCGAACCAAGATTTTTTAACCACAACGATGAGTCACGAGTCGCGCCGACTTTCATATCGCCGAATAAAATTCCGCTTGGTACATCAAACGATGATGTCGTGCCATTTCCGATCATATAGATCGTATCGCTGGGGTTGCTACCATCGTCCCCGTTGATGATTGCCATTCCTACAACTTTGCCCGGACCGGAGGGTGCAAACTTGAGGATTGCCTGAGCCGAAGCTTTGGGCGAAACAGTATTCGGTTTCGAGACCACAGTAAAGACTGACGGTGAAGGCGTAATACTGAGAACCGTCAAGTCATAGGTGCCGTTATTTTTTACTTGCAATGCAAAGCTCTGCGCCGAAGAACCGACACGAACATCACCAAACCTGATCGTATCAGTGGTAAGCAATGCCATCTTCGGGCTTCCGGCAGAAGCAATTACAAAAATTTGTTTTGAAGCAAGAGCCGGATCATCGGAGGCAATAGTGATTAATGCTGTATCAGCACGTTCGATTGTTGGCGTATAGGTCACTGCC
>JANYDV010000242.1 GCA_025363505.1 Bacteroidota bacterium | reverse complement strand
TCGTAACTTCTCACGAGTGGCCGCCGTTGCACCTGTTCCGATTACGACATCAGTTGCATCAGTCGTACCCAAGAAATTTCCTGTTGCACCGTTCCAGGCTGTCAAACCGCTGTTACCGGTGAGTCCCCAAGCATTGACATCAGATGGAGTAAGTGTTCTGAATGTCGGTACTGCAGGTACCCCAGATGATGGTCCGGCAAAAACAGTATTTGCTGTTTGGGTTGTGAAATCTCCTGTTAACGTACCCACGGTGGTAACGGGTGAACCACTCACCGTAAATACCGATACAGGTAATGCAAGACCGACACTGCTAACTGTACCTGAGCTTGCACTTGTCCAACTCATTGCTCCACCAGTCGTTGAACTTAATATTTGTCCACTCACTGTTGGGGCGGCAACTGGAAGTACGTAATTTATATTCGTTGCACCTTGTGCACCGGCTTGGAATGTCGTTACGCCCGTGCTCGTACCTTGAAATTGAAGTTGATCTGCACTACCGGAATTTGAGAGCAACAGATTTCCATTGCGGAGTTCTAATGATTGAGTTGGTGATGTCTGACCTATTCCAACATTGCCGGTGAAAAGTGCTGCATAATTATTTGTACCTCCACTGGCTGTGACATTTAAGCCGGTTGCTATGCCGGTTCCGGTTCCGGTTGCTGTCACAGTAAGACCGGTAGCACTGCGGTTGGTAGCTCCACCGACTGAGGTAATAACTGCACCTGACGCATTTACATCGTTGCCACCACCACTATAAGAGACATTAAAAAGATTATCACTACGAACAGTAGAAATATTTTGCGTTGTTGTGACATCATACTGCACAAACGATCCGCCAAGTATTGAAGGTGAGCGCTTAGTAAGATCACCATTTGCATCAGCAATAATCAACCCTTCGTTTATTGCCAGTGCCGTTACCAGATTTGTGCCTGATAACGAATTCAAACGAACATTTGCTACACCAGATGTACCACCAACTTGCAAAAGTCTCGCAACAGCGGCAGTCACCCCTATTCCTACTTCACCACTTCCATTAATTCGCATACGCTCGGTATTGCCGGTCATCAAGCGAATATCTTGTGCTGTCGTAGTATTCGTTGTTGCAATCACCAGAGGCTGAGTATTGGTTGTACCAATAAAATTTCCGGTTGTACCGTTGTAGCCTGATGTAACTGAATTACCCGTTAATGTCCAAAATGATCCATTGAGAATTGTTGTAGGATCAAGCCAAGTCGGCACAAGATTTGATCCATTTAATTGTAATGTTAAAATATTTCCGGTCGTAACGCCCGCGGTTGCCGTCCAGTCAAGGGCTGCATTACCTATACCGTAAAGCAATGAAGCTGAAGTTGTTGAAGGATTTGTTACTGACGGAAGAAGAAGTGTATAGGTAGAAGGTGTAAGTCCGGTAAGGATAGTGATGATATTACCGTTAGCGTTTGAAATCCGAACACCACGTTGCAAACTTGCCTGTCCTCGAACCATGCCGGGGACAGCAACGATGTAAAAGCATAACAACAACAGTATACCAAATACTGATCGTCGTGAATTCATATCTGAGTACACAGAATTTACCTGCAAAGCTAACTAATTAAAAAACAAGCCTATTCCAAACCTTATCAACAAAAGTCGAAATATCGACCAATGTTATCATCATTTTTTTGCCAAAACCGAATGCTCTCTCGTAGTTTTTCTACGGTGTGTTGATAATAATCCAATTGATATTTTCGCCGACAGGCACCTCATTCGAGGTTTCGACGAAAAACATATTCTTCTGATAATCTATTTTTGTAACCGCACACAATACATTCCCCATCTCATGATCTTTCAGCATATGTACCGATGCGGAGATCATTGAATTTTGTCCGAGTTTAAAATTACCGGGAATGACTGCCATCCGAAATCGTTTTGACCCAAAACCTTGCGCGGGAATAAAGCCTGAGCGAATCACCATCGAATTCGTCTTGCCACGTTTCGGTGATCTAACAAGATTTCCTTGTGAATCATAATCTTGAATACGTTCATAGACCTCAGTCATTACCGAACTCGAATCCCCTTGAATGACTTCCTTCGTTGCATGAATTTGAACCTGCTCGAAATGCTCACTAATACTATCAAAGAGAAACAATGTATCATTCTCTTTCGGGCGAAAACTTGCATAAAATCCAGGAGCCATGTGCATACTATTGCCGGGCTTTAATTCAGATATTTCAAATCTGGGAATCCCGCTCATCGGCGGCTGAATTTCTTCTCCGTATGCATATACTAATGGAAGTGCATGTTCGGGAATGATGTTTTTTTTAATTGGTCGAGGCGGAGCAGTATAGGTTTTAATCGGAGGATCAATTGATTCGGATAAACGATGTTGGTCTTGAGAACGTACGATATTGCCATAGACGCTGAGGTCCAATACAATCAGTAGCAATAAGTATGCAATACGTACTCTTTTCATTTGTTGGCAAACAATAAAACAATCATCGGTAGAGGCGCGAAATCACCGAGGCGATATGCGACTCTACCGAATGACAGAATGAATTACGGATTCATTACAACATAGTTGATAAATGAACCAGCCTGAATATTCTCAGATGTTTCAACACTAAACGTACCGGCGGCTCCGGTCGTAACGCCTGTGACTTGGACAACAATGGCTCCTGAGACACCGGTATGATTTTCAACCGATGCCGTAATTGATGCGCCAGCTAGAATATTTACTGCTGGTGATGTATATGTAAAGGTACCCGTTCCGGCGATCTGGCCTCTGGTAATACCAGTTGTTGGGCTGATCGACTTCACAATGTTACCGGTTGCGTCTATAGCCAAGTATAACGAAGGTGTATTGTTCTGCGTCATTAAACTTGTTTTCGCACGACGAACCTGATTTGTTGCGGTATCAACAAAAGCAATATTATTGAAATCGCTTGTGCTGTTGAGTGTCGCACCTTGAATTGTCACATTACCAGCTGTTCCGGTATTGACGTTCAAACTGACATCATTTCCGGTGCCAACATTAACAGATCCTGTGCCTTCAAAATTGAGGGCATGAGTTCCTAATGAAACAAAACGATCTGTCAACAATGGGGCGCCGCTGCTGGCTGGTGAACCCAAAGAAACATTATTATTGCCGGTCACTATCAATCCGTTATCAGCGGTGACGAGTGAGGTCAAACTACGCAAACGTACACGACCCGTTCCATCCAATGCAAGGATAGAAGGTGCTGTCGTATCAGTCGGAATGTTTGTCATCGTGACGTTTCCTGCCGAACCCGGATTGATCGAGAGATTCATAGTATTGGTACCATTACCGATCGTCATTGTCGATGCGGTTCCGCTACCATTAATGAAGTTCATGTTGAAACCGGACTGATCAATGTTTGTCGCATGAATCAAGGTTCCACCAAGTTCGATCGTATCACCAGTACGTGTTAAACCGTTTTGGACAGTTATAAGCGCACCGACGTTTGTCCACGATGGTGGATTGACGCCGTTCGACTTTAGTATCTGGTTTTGTGTGCCGATTGCAGTGAACATATATTTCGTGCCATCGCCATACGCAACTGCGCCGGCAGCAGGAAGATCATTGCTATTAGTACCGCCACGATCAATATGAATCAATGTGCCAGCAACATAACCTGTTGCATCATTGATACCCTGAATTAAACGATTATCCAACCCACTGTGTCCAACATTTACTAATGTCGAATCAACAGGTCCGATAATGTCACCATTCAGCGTGGTCAAGGTCGAAGGATCGACCCACTGCAAACCATTACCGGTTGCATTGACTTGCAAAAGGTAATGTTGTTGCGCTAACCCAAATGGGTTAGAGCGCTTGATCTGGTTCTGATCATTGAGCCACATCGAATAGTTCGTGCCGGCTGTCGGAGCAGGTGCCTGATCGAGCTGATAGTAATCTGTGCTCGCCGCCGCACCGGTGATGCCGCGAAGTTGCACATAATTCGGAGTCGCACCGCCTGTCGAAAGTCGCAACTGTTGTGTGACCAACGACGGTACCTGAGCGAACACACTACCAACAGAACCGATGACTACTGTCGTAGCCACGATTGCGATACTGAGGAGTTTGATTCGTTTCATTGTTGTATGAGTTAGTGATTAATGCTACGTAGATTAACTAGTTGTATGGTTAAGAAACAATCATTATGGGTTGATGACTAAATACGTCAGAAACCCTGAGTCGGTCGGGTATGAAGCAGAAAATTGCACGGTAAAATTATTCGTTGCAATATCAGTTACCATTGTTCCGACTAGAATATTCGATCCCTGCGAATCAAACTGTGAAATTGTCACACTGGAATTGGGTGTACAGCCTACCGTAGCAGGCAACGAGACAGTTATGCTGGTCATCCCTTTAGGAATGGCCACTCTGCCGGCATAAGAATTTCCTCCGACGGTCGAGCCATGAAGTGCATTCGCATCGACTACACCATTACCGGTAGTGCTTAATCTTGAATTATTTCCGACTTGTAAATTTTGATTGGTATTCACACCACTGGTGATTTGGCTAAACGGGACAGTCACACTCGGTGGTAAAATGTTTTGCCATGTTAATTGTCCCGAAGGGTCGGTTGATAAGATAGCATCTGTCGTCGCAAGCAGAGGCGGCAAGGTGTATTGAATATCAGTACTTTGGATAGCAGCTTTGAACGAAGTAATATTGTTGCCGTTACCAATAGGCTCGGCAAAGCGCAACTCGCTTGCTACACCGGTGTTACTAAGCAGTAAATTTCCACTCACATCCAAACGCGCCCCGGGATTTACGGTGCCGATACCAATTCTATTACCATCATTATAAAGATTCGAGGTCGCCACCCAATTAGTACCATCGTGGCGCAATGTCTGTCCTTGTGTGCCCGGAGGAAGCCCTATTAATACGGAAGAGATAATGTTCTCACCCAACGCATTGGTTGTAATCACAATACCGGTACCTGCTTTTAGTGCAGTTGTATCGTCAATCGCCGGAAGCCAACGTGTTCCATTCCATTTCAATACTTGCGCGGTAGTCGCACCCATGCGATTCAATTTATCACTCGTCACAGCCGTATCACCTATTTTTTCAGTGGTTACAGCTCCTCTGGCAAGTTTGCGAGTAGAGATAGAGGTATCGGCAATATTAAGAGTTACAGTGGGTCCGCGAGGTTGAGTAATCGAGATTATTCCATCAGTATTCTGAATGGTTCTAATACCCTGTGGGTTTGCGGAGATTGTAATGACCCTTCCTGTTTGCACTACACTTGTCGTCGAGTCACCGATAACACGAATCGGACCATCTACTTCATTAATACTGGTCACAACGCCTCGGGCGTCAGCAGAAACGGAGTTCGCTCGATCAGCCACTTGGGCGTGGAGCGCATAGGGCGCGGCAGTAAATGCTGTTCGTGGAGCCATATCAGCACCACCGTCTATTGCAACTGCCAGCCAATACTGGTCATTAAAATCAAGAGAAGATGAGATAGCGCCCTGCCCACCAATGATGACATTGAAGAGCCCTTTGTCGGTCGTGGTGGTGATTGATTCAGAATACAGCTGGCTTCCGCCGGTTGGTTGGTCGAAAATGGTGACTTTTACCACATGAATACCATCTGGGATCGGGTTACCACTCGGACTCACCAACAAGCCTTGATAGCTGATTTGGCGTGGAATCTGGGCATTAGCACCTTGTGGTAATAAAACGAGTACCCCAAGCAACGCTATCGCGCAATATGTCAGAATTTTGTTCAGGTGAGTTACGAAAGTATTAACACATAATTCCCCATAAATTATTGTTTTTCCACAATATTCCCCACTCGGGATAAAGAATAACTTTAAGTAGGAGCTTTTGTTACAGCCCAAAGTGGAAATGGGTCGTTCTATGAGACGTCGTTTTTGCACGAAAACTAATTCGTTATGAACGGTCTACCAGCAATCGTAGAGTATGTTCTTATTTCGATAGACGAACGGCTTACTATAAGTTCATCTAAAACAATAGGTTGTGCGATCAGGCGTTACTATTTGATCACACTTCAAGTAATAAATAGCTTACTAGGCTAAATACCTTATCAACAAATATACAACATATTTTTGAGATATCCACTAATTCGTGAGAAAAAGTGAAAAATAGACTATTGAACTTTTGGGCTTGCTACAAAAATAGTAACCGTACGGCAGTAGAAACGCCCTTCCGGTATATCATTATCATATAGCAACTCGGTGTTTCCGATACCCTGAATGTTAGCATTCGGTGTTTCGATTGCTACTGCAGTAGCTTTTGCTCGAGCACCTGAAAGATTCTTGTTGTAATCAAGGGTTCCGATTCTATCGGCGTATCCCTTGATCGTTACCAGATCAGTCTTGCTGATACGCTCCTTCACGAAATCAGCTATTCGTTGATTAGCCGAACTCAGCGCCGATTTCCCGAAGTCAAACAATATCAGATTATAAGTCGAAAAGACAGTATCGGCAATATGCAATTCTCTCTTTTTAGCAAGCGTCAATTGTTCGACCGGCACCGAGTCAAGCGGTGTCGAGACCTTCTGCCCGATTTGATCTGTTGCCGTTAACTGAAAGTTGAACGAGCGCAGATTAGCCAACGTACGTTGTTTTTCTTTTTCCATGCGCCAATCAATTTGCGCAGGTGGCAACGTTGTACCATCATAGGTTTTGAGGGTATGGCTTTGATCGCCCGAAGTGATCTTCCAAGATGCTACCCCTGCATCAGCTTTGACTGACGGCTTAAATCTGACAATAGGCGGATGCGGTACACGAAGCGTATCAACCGTGAGAACAGGCTGTAATATCTCCCAATCATTACTCAGGATTTCGACGCGACGGTTTTCGGCAATACCATCTTCGGTAGTTTCACCTGAAGCTTTATCAGGGAGGTTTCGAACTTGGATTGACATTCTATTCTCATCAATATTCCAAGCACGCTTAAAGTAGTCGCGTACTGCTTCAGCTCGTGAACGCGAAAGGGCGGTATTCGAGGTTTCATCACGAAGTTGTTGATTACATCCGACAAGAGTGATCTTCGATTTCGGATGTTCCATCATTCTTCTTCCAACGATATTCAAGAGCTGATAATAAAGTTGTAGTGTCTCGTAGTTAAAGAGTTTATCGACATAAAAATTATTTGCATCTTCAGGAGTAAGCTGAAGGTAATCAGGTCTGAGGTCACTCTTATTTTCATCAAAGAACACATAATTGAGAAGTGGTCGAAGCTGTGTACTAATAAACTCTTCGACGACAAATTTCAACGGCATCTCATTGCCGTCTTTATCCACACCGACAGCCTGTAAACTTACAGCTATCTTTGGCGTCTTGTCTTCCGGCGGTGGCGGTGGTGGCGGTGGCGGAGGTGGTGGCGGTTGTTGTGGTGGTGGTATCTTTCGTACCGGTATCGGCATATACCCTACAGCGACACCAAAGTGCAGCGTTGAGGCACTCCATTTGTATCCTGAGATAAGTGAATTCAAATGGTAAGCATACGAAACTTCGGGGGATGCTGTAAGCGTCCCATCACTTGTCAAAGGCAATCCATACGACAAGCCTGCCACACCGGCTAACGATATCGAAGAGCCAGACGGTATTGAACCGCGAACTTCATTACGAATACGCTTGCCATTTTCAAATGTACCTTGATCGGTAGGTGTGAGCAAATCTTCATGCTGATAGAATGTTTGCGAAATCACATACGCCGCAGATGCCCCAACTCGTAGCTTGAACTGCTTAAAAAAACGATACGAAAGTGTCGGTTCAAGCCCCACCGATTGTATCTTGGTTTCAAGTGTATGCTTAAAGCTTCCGGGGACATCTATACCATTAATCGCAAAAGTAGTAGCCGTGACAGCCGTCGGAGTTGCTCCGAAGTTATCATAAGAAAGCCGAAGATCAATTGCAAACTTTTGATTGAGCGGCAGATTATAGAAGCCGCCAAAAGAAATTCCCGATCCACTTCCATCACTGAAATTATTACAACAATTTCGGACCCCCGGAAGAGAATCGAAATTAGCAGTGTGGTGGGTAAACCCATAATTTACAAAGCCGCCATAGCTGGGCAACACATATCGCTCACTATCGCTGAGCGGTTGCGAGAATGAGGGACGTACGAAACTGAGCAATACAAACATTGCCAGCACAGTCACACCATAGCGCGACGGTATGATTCGGGATTGAAATATGGTTACTGCCACTTAGTTATCGTTCAATATTCATAATACGTGAACGTATTGCCGAGGGGGTGTGCAACACATAGATATACTTTCCTTCCGGTAGATCGCGAAGATCTACTTCAAAACTGTAATGACCTTCCTTACGGTCATCATTATAAATCGTCTTGATGGTTCTTCCGAGCATATCAGAAATAAAGAGTCGGCTTCTGCCCTCTTCGAGAATATCAAGATCAATGGTAGTGATACTTGTAGCTGGGTTCGGATGATTCTGACTTAAGAGCAATCGACCATTATCGCTGAAAAGCCTATTACCACCTGCTGTACAGACATTTATTTTGAGCAATCCATTATACTTCGAAATGATAGCTTTCTTACCGTTGCTAAAGTCAAAAGTCTCTACACTTACGACAGTCTCGGTCGTATCGCCAAGACAAACAATGAATGGCACAGCTCGAAGCACACCAATTTCCAGCAGATCGGGGCGCACACCGGTCAGGGTTAGCGTTCGTATTCGCCCGTTTGTTACTGATGGTATTGACCTATCGACCGGAACCAACAGTGTTCGATTAAAAGATATTGTCGTCAACCAATCGGTTGCTCCGCTTGGTGGCAGGTTTCGCGAGTAAATAATTTTTATCGGAAAGCTCACAAGATCACCGGGGGTAGCTATGATAGTATCGGTCGCAATATCAACAACAGGTGTTGCAAGATCTCGAACAATATGAATGGTTGCCATACCTGAACATCCATTGGAATCAGTAACTGCTACCGAATAATATCCTGAATCAAGAATGACCAGTGTATCTCCGGCTTTTCCTGTTGACCAAGCATAGGAAGTGTACCCACCACCGACGAAGAGTGAGTCTACGCCCCCTGAATCGGGCAATGACACTACCCATGGTGTGATAACCGGCTTCGGAAGCGGGTGTACTACGACCGTTGGAGTATCAGAATAGAGAATGCATCCACTCGCAAAATTTACTTCAACAAAGTAATTCCCACTCTTGAATATCTTGGTCGTCATTGTGGTATCGCCATTCGACCATTTGTATTTTGTAAAGCCCGGCGGAGCTGACAATATCACGCTATCACCATCACAGATAGGCTTCGAGCCGGTAATGGTAGGCTTCACAGCTGAGTTCACGACGATCACGATCGAATCGGAGGCACTGCAAGCTGCCCCTTTTGAACCGGCATATAAGATTACTTTTCCTGAGGTGCCATTATTCCATTGAATAACCAGCGTATCAGTGTTTTGACCACTGAGAATATTTCCTCCCGAAACATTCCAACTATAATTGGCGCCTATGGTTGATTTTGCAACGTAGGTTGTTTGGTCACCACCACAAACAATCAACGGTCCTAAAATACTTGGGATAGGTCGAGCATTTACAACGACCAACACCGTATCGCTGAAAGGACAATTACGGTCATCACGATAGTTTGCAATATATTTCTGTGTTGCTGACGGATATGCTCTTGGGGTTTGTGACTTATTGTCACTCAAACCCACATTAGGAGTCCAGACAAAATTGTTTCCACCATTAATACCAATATTAATGCTATCGCCTGAACAGATAGTATCAAATTTGCTAATTGCAACCGGGTGTGTAAACGGAATATTACTTTCAAATGGTACGAAACCCACTTGATTAATACCGTCGGTTCCATCGGTCGCGCCGAATGTTGTTCCGAAACAAGGGAGAATCGGAAGTATTACCGTGCCTGCTTTTCCGGCAGTAACTATTGCTGTCGGCGTGGTTGGTCCGTTTACATACGCCCGACCACCACTCGCACCACCACCCGGAGCAAAGCAATGACTAGGAAGTCCTGTTGCATCATTATCTCCACCGTTTCCGCCTTT
Source organism: Bacteroidota bacterium (assembly GCA_025363505.1). Lineage (GTDB taxonomy): Bacteria > Bacteroidota > Ignavibacteria > Palsa-1295 > Palsa-1295 > JAFDZW01. The sequence continues at coordinate 1,229 of JANYDV010000242.1, read as the reverse complement.
GGCTGTCATTTGCAGAGAGCCAATAATTTTATTAATTGATAGTGCCAATGTCCCGCCGCCGCCGCCGCCGCCCGCGCCATCAGCACCGGCTTTATTGGCATTCTGACCATCGGAATGAATACTTCCACCAGATACAATGAGCGTATCGGCATTGATAATAACGATACCCCCGCCTTGCCCGCCTTGCGTTCCACGCGAATCATTCGCATGACCGCCACCACCTCCACCACCCATTATTAGTCGTGGTGCATTTGCTATATAGTCAAGTGCAACTCCCCCGAGACCGCCATTACTAATCCCAGGAAAAAAATCATTTTGTTTGCCGCCCATACCTCCGGTGCCACCATTTGAACCACCGCCACCGCCGGCGTTTTGATTATTGCCGCCACCGCCACCATTCGATTGGGGACCGCGACCGGCTTCGTACCCGTATATTTTATCTGCGATTCCTTCCCCTTTATCACCACCATCTTTTGAAAAATGTGAGTAGTGATACGCTAACTTACTGTCCCCGGTAGCATTCTGAGATGAATCACCACCACGAAACCCCGTTGCAGAAACATCAATATTCGATTGTAACGTAACCGTCCCCGATGCTTCGAACGCCAACACACCACCGGTATTGCCATCCCAAGGTTTTGCTATTAATGTGCCGTTCACAGTAACATCAGTATATTGGGGTACTTTAATAAGTTGTAATCCCTTCGAGGCATCATACACCTTAAGGATTTTATTTCTGAGGGTAATTTGAAGACCGTTTATGCTGGCTATATAATTAAACTCATAATTACCGGCAACCCCAAAATTGGTAATTTTCCCATAGTTCGGACTGTCGGTCGTGTCGATCGTTGCACCTTTCATCTGAAATAGTAATACACGGTCGCCAACCGCAAAGGGAGTGCTATTATCAACCAAAGCAATATTTAAACAGGTATCAATGCCGAGAGCGCGAGCATAGGAGTTAACTATCCCGGAGATATTTTGGGCACAGACTCTGCTGCCGACTATTACGGACAAGCTCAAGAGAGCCATGCTCACCAACAAGCGAACGGCTGATTTTTTCATACAAATTTTGATGCAAACTGAGCTAAAACGCTAATACGCATACGCTTACCGCAAATTATTGCAAGCGTCAGGGGGCAAAACACTCATAAGGTTCACTTACACCACATTGTGGCACCTGTAAATATACGGATAAATTGGGAGGTTTCGACAGAAAAAATGAGAAT
>JANYDV010000226.1 GCA_025363505.1 Bacteroidota bacterium | reverse complement strand
TATCTCGAAGAGTTGCAGAGGCACAGTGTTCATCTTGATCCTACTATTTTTCCGCGAGAGCGCATTCGCATACAACTACAGATTGCTGATGCGTATATCAATATCGGGCGGCTTGACGAAAGCCTCGCTATCTTTGAGTCGGTCTATACCAATGCCAACCCCTCTGATCATGTCTGGGTGTTTTACCGGTTCGCACTTCGATATATCGAGACGCTGATCTCGGTTGGTCAGTATGAAAAAGCTGAATTAATACTGAAAGAACAATTTGGCTCGCAATTGATCGGGGAGCAAACGTCTGTTACTATTTTGGTTGCATCATTGTATTTGACAATGTATCTGCTCAACGGGCAATATGACGATGCAAAATATTATCTTGATCTCTCGCTCAAACTAAATACCGGCAAACATCATCTCTTTTATAACGACGTTCGCAACCGTTTTTTCGAAGCAGTATATTATTTCTTGATTGGTGATTGGGCACATACGTTTGATGTATGCGAGCGTGCTCTGCACTTTCTTCGAGGCAGAGGGTTTGGTCTGAAAGAAAACAGCTTCGGCTACTTTTTTAAGTTAGTCGAGACTTCGATTGAACTTCATACGAATAACAAACCATTCACTGCCGAGTTTGAAGCAAGATATGCAGAGCTGACCCTGCCGCAAGAAGCACTCTTCGGCAAACTGTTGGTCAAAGTCAGAAGCGGCAACGGACTCCGGTCAAAAAAGAAAAAGCAGTAACCGATCTGCCTCTTTACATTTCTTTTTATATCACATCACTGATCATCGCTGCCAAGCGAAATTCGATCTTCGACATTCCATTTTCATTTCCAATAATAAGAGATGACAGTGCCGCGTTGAGATAGAGTCCATTGCCAAACAACGGATAGAGTGCTTCGTGATAATTTGCTTGCTTGTATCGAAGTAAAAATGTTGCGAGTCCGGGCATTGATGCTTGCGCCATCGGCTTGAGTGTTGCTCGCAAGGCGTAGCGATCTTCATCAGTTGCTGTTTCGGGACAGCCACAATGGGTTTCGAATTCAGTAGTCGTAGCCAGCCGCACCATTTCTAACGGCACCGAACCAAGCGGTTGCCCGGGAAATACTGCTGTCAGTGAAGGTACGACAGTCCAAGGGTCAGATGAACTATTGCGGTAACGGAGATAAAGCATAATGTTGAATGTGTTGAATTAATAAATATAGTGGTAGTTATATCCGTAGATTCCCGCCTTCGCGGGAATGACAAAGTGATGTAGATTCTTATTCTTGCGAGAATGACAGAGTGATGTTACGGGAATGATAGCGGGCGCCGATGATGGCAACATATATGTCATGCTCGCGAAGGCGGGCATCCAAAACCCATCACGTAGATTCTCCCCTTGTAGCAATGATAGATGGCAGTCGCCACAGAAATTATTCTCACATTACAATTAGAATAATGTAAAGAAAAACCTCCCTCTAATAACCAGCGTGAATCTTGTATCGCCCGGAATATATCTTGAGCTATCAACGCCGCTGAGCTGTGCTTGGTCGATCCGATAGGTATCGCCTGGTATGACAACCGGAGGCGCGAACACAGGATCATTGACAAAATGCTCGACAATCATCGCCGCATCCGAGCGCTTCGTCTCGGCTGCATCGCCGAGATATAGTGGGTTCGTAAAATAGATGGTGATCAAAAATGCTTGCTCGCCACGAGTCGCTTTTCCGGTGAGATCATACTGAGTATATTTCGCTGCACCACATTCAAGACCAAACGCAGTAAAATACGAATGCGGTATTTTTTGCTTAGGCAGGATGGGCACACGATTCCAGCCTGTATATACAATAAACTGATTTCGAAAGCTTGTGAGAAAATTTTGTTCTCTGGTCATATTGCATATCTCCTATATGGTGAAAGTAATTGACGGTGGCGACCGCTCAGTTCATAAAAATGTTGTCCGCCGGTTGCGTCGTTTTCACGAAACCACGCCGTCTCTTCTCCGAGCGATCCCCCACCCTGCTTTGACTCACGAAGCATGACCATCGCGATCTCAATAATAACTTGTTGTATTGTTTCGGGGCACGTGAGCGTCGCGGGTAGTGTGTAGGTAATCTGATGTTCGAACTCAGAAGAAAATGTGTCGTCCTTCGAGCCGACAAATGCGCCGCGCAAAAACAATGCGAGCGAAGTGAGCGATTTGGTAACGACCGTCCCTTCATGATCAACTGTTTTCCAACTGACGAGCGCACCTGCGGGTTCGTGAAGCGTATGACATTCCGAATCATTACCCAAAAAGACATCCGTCTTTTCTGCAGACGCGGTAAAATCACGATCAAGAAACGTATAAACTTGCTCGGTGGCAATATCCAGGAGTGATTGATAATAATTCAAGGTCGGTGTATCGGTACTCGTATCGTTGAGAGCGGTTTGAAATCTTGCGAGTGAAACCGGTGAAGTAAATGATGGCATAGCGATATATTAAAGTTGGAGAAAATATTCAATTTCAGAAAAGACATCTGAGCGGCTCGTTGAAATGACGAACCGCTCATCTGTCGATCACTTACGAAACGCTGGTCGAAAGCACGGCGAGATAGGCAGGCTCGGCAATTCCGAAAGCGACACGTTCGGTCAAGCGCATCATCTGGAGATCGTTGGTGAAGGCATTGACTCCGTCGGCGGTCGCATCAGAAGAAATGCGAACATCCATCGCCCCAAGCTGAC
>JANYDV010000223.1 GCA_025363505.1 Bacteroidota bacterium | reverse complement strand
CAAGTATTGTAATTCCTGTAGGCGTCGTGCATAAGTGGTATCTTGTTTCTTTTCTGCAGATTCAATATTTGAGGATGTCATTTCCAAACTGGGAAAGGGAAGGTCTCCCTTCTTAATGTAACGTGCTAATGTATAAGGAGTCAAATTTCTTAAAAAATGAATTGGGACAGAATGCTCAGCGTTATAAAAAGCCCACGAAATAAGAATTATATGTTTAATGAATTCATTGCTTACTTTTTCTTCTGTAGTGTTAAAATAAGGCTCAAATGCAGCAATGTTTTTCTTTATTTTTGATAGAATACGTATGTTTATTAACGATAAACTATGAAGTAAGCTATATACGGTATTATGGTAAGTATATGACTCCCCAAAAGCAATCATATAATTAGCTTCGAAAGTCGGTTTAAATTCAATTTCGAGATCAATCGTTCTTTCGCGGTAAAGATCGAGTACTCCCTTTTCTTTAAGTTGATCTTGATTTAGAATAAGGACTATCTGACAATCCATCTTTTCCACCAAAAAATTGGCTAGTCCCAAAACCTCTGCGAGAGACAAAGAAGGATTAGCTCTCTCCACATCATCGAAGCAAATTATTTTCTTTTTTATACTTATAAATTGCAAATCACTAATTATTGAAAGAATGTTGCCCAATTCGATGCCGGTGGTAGGAATCTTGAAACGACTAAATAGTCCTATTGACTTAGTCGTCGTTCCGATTATACTAGCTTGCGATGCTATGATAATTTTATTTTTTAATTCATCGATTGATTTCAAACCAAATAGCGAAACGTTTACTATAGGTCGTTCAGTGGATACGGCATCCTTTGGAAGTGTATTCCAAAAGTATGATTTTCCCACGCCCCATGCTCCATGAATCAGGATGATCTTATTATTACGGTCTTCAAGGAGTTGGGTGATTTGGTCTTTATTCATTGCGTTGAGGAAGTGTCCTATAAAAAAAATATATTTTGTAGAAATAAAACTTTAATCGTTAAGAAATATTCCAAAAAAAGTCCTAGGCATTTTCTATTAACTGTCATCCCCTCACTGCACCTTCATTGATTCTTCTACTTCGGAGAAGGGGATTATTGATTTTAATTTATAGCCTGTGATGGGCCAGCTGCGGATGATGGTCTCGACGTTGATGCCGAGGTCTTTAATGGCGTGATACAATCCCGCCTGGCGGTCGCTCGCTTTTTTGATCGGTGGTGTTTCGGGAATCCAAGTCAGTTCGTCCTCAAAAAGCAAATGTTCTTTCGGAAAATAATAGACCATAAAATCTTTTGCATGCGTCGATTTTTTTCCGATGACATAGATCGTAAGCGTCACGCTATCATCACTGATCGTCATACTATCTTTTACTTCTTGCATCAGAAGCTGTCGGGGTTGGAGCTGCAAACTATCCGGCTCCATCGTACGATTTGCATCAACAATAAATTTCAGATACTCTTTATCACCTTCAGGACAAAGTATTGTTGCGTGTTTATGAACAAATGCGCGCACGCCGCCAAGATAGTGCGGATGAAAATGCCCAAAAGCAAAATACTTGATCGGTTTCTTCGGTGCAATCTTTTTTGCTTCTTCGATAATCAACTCGCCATTACTACTGGTATGAGGCGCTTCGGCAAGCAAGAGAAAATCCTTGAACTCGACAATCATCGATTTCATATTTGCCGGTTGCAGATTCACAAAATGAATATGTGCATTATAGTGCTCAGTACTAATTTCCGTAGGTTTCGGAACCGCCGCCTCGCCCGGATGATAATTCTTCGGTATTATCATTAACGTGGGAGTGGTATCACTATACGATGCCAAAGAAATAATAACGGTGTCGCGCACATTACCACCAAGTTGGACAATTTCTACAAATGTTGGAAAGTGCAAAGCATTTTCATTTTTATAGCCGCGATAAAAATAATTTGCTACCAGATCGCCATAGAGATTATGTTGCTCGGTAGTCGTGATATGATCGAGCAGATCATCGGAAGTTCTGATCGAAAGCGTGACGATCGTTTTATTAATCGTCAACGTATATTGCTCAAACTCCCCGGTGCTGCTTGTGCTCGGGCTGATGCGACGACGAACGACATACTCAAGCAGATACAGCGGATTATACCGCGCCGTCATCACCATCGCATCCATAAAATCATCGTTGGTAATTTCGGCAACAGCAGTATCGCCATATCCCATCGTCAACAGCAGATCATGATCTAATTGCGTATTCGAATAATATGTTTTTGTTCTTCCGATAAACGAATCGCGCTTGGTAAAACTGGTTGCATTGACCCAAATATTTCCACTGATGTTTTTTCGTAAAGTCATCCACGGCTCGAAGCTATGATAGAGCTGATGTGTTTGTTCGCTGAAGGTGAGCGACAAAAACTTCGCGCCCACTGCTTTTACTTGCTTGGCATAACAAGCTTGCAAATGATCAATCTTCGCGGCAGAAGAAACAGTACTCTGCAGAAATGTAATGACAATAAAGACAACAATAAAATTTTTCATAGAATGTTAAACAGTGTTCACCGCGATACAATAATCTTCTCGACACTGCTATTAGTAGCTGTGCTGAGTGTGAGGAAATAGATGCCGTTTGGAAGTGCCGATACATCGAGTGTGTAGGTAATGCTTGGCTGAAGATAATTCATGCGCTGCAACACTTGTCCCAAACTATTTGCGATTTCCAACCGTGCATTGCTTTCAGATGTTGCATCCATCGAAAGATAAAGAGTGCTCGATGCAGGATTTGGATAGAGAGAGTGCGCAATCGTCGCACTCGGAGTGCGAACATCATTTGACGGATGAAACGCCGTTACCGATTCCGAAATGGTGGCGTGTCCCGACTGCGGACCCGTGTTGCCGCCAACGACATTGCCATAATATGTTGCGCCGACAGTATAGGGATAGACGCCATTGAGCGATTGGTCGATCGTAATAAAATATGCGTACGTCCCTTGTGGATATTCGGGCGTGACGCAAAATCTGCCGTTATGCTCATCGAGATTTCCTAAATCTTTTACGTACTCGTGATCTTCGCTGTAATATCCGATCGGATATTGCGCCGACACATCGGGACCGTATTGCGCGGCAGACAGCGCAGTGCCGTTCGCGTCGGTTGTGCGTTTGGTGATTGCGCGTTGCCGATACGAACTCAGCATACGTGTGATACCGCCGGTGCCATCGCTGTTTGCAAATCCATACGCACCATACATCGGATAACCATCGAACGCATACCCAATGATCGGCGAGTGCTTGCTGTTATCGGCATCGTTATACAAACAACGCGGATTCAAGTGATGATGATACTCCCCGTTCGGAGCCGGATGACCAAGACAAGCATCGAAACTGGCGCCTTCGACAACGATGGCATTTTGATGCCAAATATTTTGATTGTTATACGACCGCGCATCAAGCGCATTAAACATACTCACACCATTACTCCAAACGCCGATATGCCCAAGCGGGGTGCCGGTTGCGGTGCCCGTATTTTTTGTTGGCTTACGAGTAATTTTAAACACAAAATTCTGATTCGCCGGCGTGTTCGGGTTGCCTTGCCACGGACCAATATCATACCCCGGAATGCAGGTGCAACTCACATACACCCAATCGGCAGAGTACTGCACAACCTGCACATTCGACGCAATCCCCGCATAGCCTTTCGCACCCGTCTCATTGATTACCCAAGAACTAACTTCAGGCGTTACCTGCGCCGATGCCGAACAAACAAGACAACACACCAATAATAAAAAAGCAATAAGTAGTTTCATAGAATGTTTTTGTGATCTGATGATACCATATAACACCAAACCGAAGACTAAATTTCATTTCAGAGCAAGTGTGTTACTGCCGTTGAAATGTTGCATAGATGGTTTCATACAGACCTCGGACTCTCACGAAATATAACCCACTTGGAAGGTCTTGGGTGATGAGGGTGATAGAGGTTGTGCCGGGATTGAGGAGTTGTGATTTACTGCTAATGACTACGCCGAGTGTATTGACTATTTCAAATTGCACCGTTTGCGATTCAGGTGTTTCGACATTCACAAAGATAACACCCGTTGCAGGATTTGGCGCAAGCGAAATAATTTGTAATTCGTGATGCGAACCCAGATAATTTCGCAACAAACTATCTCCGCAACCCAATAGGACATTTACTGTTGCATTGGAAGTACTACTTGGCGAATGGCAATTGTTAAAAATTGCATCATTAGAATTGAGGCGTAGATTTTTTATTGCTACTGTTGTTGAAGTGCTATCAGTGAGCATTGCCTGATAGCGAAGGGAGATCAGTGGCACGGTGTTATCAAGCAAAATATCGTCACTCGTGATTGTTACCGGCAGTGATTCTATTCTGCCGTTGCGAATAGGCGTTCCGAATATGACGGTATTCCCATTCTGCGAAACGCCAAGGAAGTGGAACAGATCAGCATAGTACTCTAAAGTAAAATCAATTTGCTTCAGTCCGATATGCGACAGTGTTTGCAATGGCATAATGGCAAGCGAAAGGCTATCGCCAACTTTTACCGATTGTTGTTGTGGCATAACGCCAATGGCAATGTCTTGATGAGATGATGGACTAGCTTGAAGTGTAATAGTAGTATCAACATCAATGAAGCCGAGATGGAAACGCAAATGTAGTTGCGCCGTGTCAGATGTATTGTGCGGGTCATAATGAATGATGAGTGAGTCGTCGGGGTGAATGGTTCGAGATTGATCAAATGGTGCAAGCAGTGAAAAATTATTTGACCCTGAAATAGAAGCACTGACTAATTTCGCCTGAGTACCGCTACACGAATCAAAATACGTAAACCGAATCACCGTATCCCGCGCATCGCAACTCACCCCAAACACAACAGCCGTAGCAGTTATCTGCGGAGTAGAATTGTGATTAACCGATGCTTTCCCAGTGAGAATAATGATCGTATCAACATCAATGAAGCCGAGATGGAAACGGAGTTGGAGCTTGGCGGTGTCGTTGGTGCCGTGCGGGTCGTAATGGACGACAAGCGAATCGTCGAAATGAATGGTTCGAGATTGATCAAATGGTGCAAGCAGTGAAAAATTATTTGACCCTGAAATAGAAGCACTGACTAATTTCG
>JANYDV010000191.1 GCA_025363505.1 Bacteroidota bacterium | reverse complement strand
TTAATAAAATTGTACTCAAATTATAAAGACAAAGGCTTAGAAGTCATTAGTCTTAATTCCACAGACGACCTTACCGCTATAAAACGGTATGTCAAGTGGCATTCAATTACATATACTTCCTTACATATAGACGAGAAAGATGAGCAATCGTTTGGATTTGAAGGTTACCCATCCTTTTTTCTCTTCGATACAAATCATAAATTGGTTTTTACAACAAGAGGTTTTTCCCCAGATCTCTACGAAAGATTAAGTTCTGCATTTGAAAAATTTATTCAGAAATAAGATACTCTGAACATCCTTTCGTCATTCGCTCTGGATTAGAATCGGTTGGCTTGCTTTGGATATATTTCGTGGCGTTGGATTGTTGATGCTGTCCTGGGTATGAATCCAAGAATGATTTTGTTCACGCATCTTAGATAAGAAATATTAATGATATGCAAAAAAGCCATCTTCTTGCGAAGATGGCTTTTTTGTTTTGATACTTTTCGTCTTATGCGTGGGCGGCTTTGCCTTTTACCATTTCGACGATCTGCTCTTGTACCGAGCGTGGTGTGGGCTCATAGCGAGCAAACTGCATCGAATAGACTGCTCTGCCCTGAGTCATTGAGCGAAGTGTTGTTGAGTATCCGAACATTTCGGAAAGCGGCACAGTCGATTTAATAACCTGCGCATCACTACGCGAGATCATTCCTTCGATCTTACCACGACGTGACGAGAGATCGCCCATCACATCACCCATATACTCTTCTGGAGTAATCACTTCGACATCCATGATCGGCTCTAACAATACGGCATCAGCTTTGCGGCAACCGTCCTTGAAAGCCATAGAACCGGCAATTTTAAATGCCATTTCCGATGAATCAACATCATGGTAGCTACCGTCGAAAAGACGAACTTTAATGTCTTCAACAGGATAACCTGCAAGGACACCACTCTTCATCGCTTCTTGGATACCCGCGCTGATCGGTGAGATGAATTCTTTTGGAATAACACCACCAACAACGTCATTGATAAATTCATAGCCTTTGCCCGGCTCGTTTGGTTCGAGATCGATCCAGCAATGACCAAACTGACCACGACCGCCCGACTGACGAACGAACTTGCCTTCTTGCGTCACTTTTTTCTTGATCGTCTCTTTATAAGCAACCTGTGGCTTACCAACATTTGCTTCAACCTTGAATTCGCGTTTCAAGCGATCGACAAGAATTTCAAGGTGAAGTTCACCCATTCCTGAAAGAATTGTTTGTCCGGTTTCTTCATCAGTTTTCACACGGAATGTCGGATCTTCATCAGCAAGCTTTTGCAGAGCCTCGCCCATTTTCTCGCTGTCAGCTTTTGTCTTTGGCTCGACGGCAAGTGAGATAACCGGCTCAGGGAAGATCATTCTTTCCAAGATAATCGGATCATCCTCGTCACAAAGCGTATCGCCGGTGCGAGTTTGCTTCAAGCCAACCGCAGCGCAGATATCACCAGTGAATGCAGCCTCAACATCTTCACGATGGTTCGCATGCATTCTGAGAATACGACCAATTCGTTCTTTCTTACCACTTACCGAATTCAACACATAAGATCCTGCGGCGAGTGTACCGGAATACACACGGAAGAATGTCAGTTTACCGACATAAGGATCCGTCATAATTTTGAACGCGATTGCAGAAAATTTTTCATTATCAAGAGGCTCGCGTTTGATGTGATCGGTCAAGTTCAAATGATGACCTTCAACTGCACCAACATCAACAGGGCTTGGCAAGTATTCCACAACAGCATCAAGCAACTGCTGAACACCTTTGTTTTTGAATGCCGAACCGCACAATACAGGGATGATCAAACTTCCTGTGACAGCCTTACGAAGAGCATTGCGCACTTCATCAGGAGTAATTTCAATGCCTTCGAGATATTTCACGAGCAATGAGTCATCAACTTCGGCAACAGCTTCGAATAGCTTAATACGCCATTCACGAGCGTGTTCTTTCAGATCGTCAGGGATTTCTGTAATATCAAAGTTTTTTCCGAGTGTAGCATCATTATAGATGTATGCTTTATTCTCTACCAGATCAATAACACCGGTATAGATTTCACCTTGTCCGATCGGAAGATTGATCGGAATCGGGTTCGCGCCTAAGCGCTCTTTGATCATATGGACAACATTAAAGAAATCAGCGCCGACACGATCCATCTTATTGACGAATGCGATACGAGGCACTTCATACTTATTAGCCTGACGCCACACCGTCTCTGATTGTGGCTCTACGCCGCCTACTGCGCAAAAAAGCGCAACAGCACCATCGAGCACGCGGAGCGAACGCTCCACCTCGACGGTAAAGTCAACGTGACCCGGTGTGTCGATGATCTGAATCTGGTGGTCGCGCCATGCACAAGTAGTAGCCGCAGAAGTGATCGTGATTCCACGTTCTTTTTCTTGCTCCATCCAATCCATTGTTGCACCACCTTCGTGGACCTCGCCCATACGATGCACAACACCGGTATAAAATAAGATACGCTCTGTCGTCGTTGTCTTACCGGCGTCGATATGCGCCATAATACCAATATTTCGAGTCTTTTCTAACGAAAATTTGCGTGCCATAACGTCAAAACCTAAATTTAATTATAAGAATATCCCTAATTTTAATAGCCTAACGAAAACTAATATCTTATGGATTTAGTTCAAAAAACAGATGATTACTCTATGCTCCGTTTTGTTATCCGAATGCCAATAAATGCCGTTGAATTCCAGTCTTTTATGGAGATTCAATCGTTTGCTGACTGTTTTACGATTGCAACAATAGATTGTTATCACCTCAATTAAAATAGGATTAATAGTATGCTTCCTGAGAACATAACATCGCTTTTATGGATCGTCTTGCGATCCCTTTCGGTCTATACGGTGATCTTGTTGGGGTTTCGTGTGCTGGGGAAACGACATCTATCCCAGTTGTCGTTGCCTGACTTTGCGCTGATCTTGCTAATCTCGAATGCCGTTCAAAATGCCATGGTTGGCAACGATACGTCGCTCGTCGGTGGGTTAGTTGCCGCGCTTTCGCTCCTTTTTGCAAATATAATCTTAACGAGGGTCATTCTGAAGAACAAAACCACTCGCGATTTGTTTATCGGCGAGCCAAAACTTCTTGTACGCAATAGTCAGATCATTCAATCGGCACTTCAAAGTGAAGATCTCACTGACGATGACTTGCTCGAAGCCATTCGCGAGCATGGCTTTGATTCTTTGAAAGAAGTACGAACAGCTATACTTGAAAATGATGGTACGGTTTCTATTATACCATATCCGGAAGCCGGCAAACTTATTGAGCACCACTTAGGACAAATATCACGCAAAAAGCGTGGACGGAAACGAAACTTATAATTTTAATACTATACTTTTGTGATTGCAGTAGAACATTTATCAGTACAATTCGGCGGAAAATATCTTTTTCGTGATGCCTCATTTACAATCGGCGGTCGAGATCGTGCCGGCATAGTCGGTGGCAACGGAGCAGGCAAATCAACGCTTCTGAAAATCATTTATGGTCTGATGACCCCGGAGTCCGGTGTCGTGCAGTCTCCCAGAGGATATACACTTGGCTACTTGCCACAGGAAGTTTCATTTGATGAGGTCACCCTCAATCGTTCTGCACTTTCAGAAGTAATGCTTGCTCGGGAAGAATTGGTACAGTATCAGGATGAACTCGATCAGATACAAATTCTCATGGAGACCGAAACTGATCATACTTCGGACAAATATTCCCAAGCATTAGATCGTTTCGGCGAACTCCATCACTTGCTCGAAACCGGCAACGCTTATTCACTCGAAGCCGATGCAGCAAGGATCTTGAATGGGCTTGGATTCTCAGAACTTGATCTTTA
>JANYDV010000149.1 GCA_025363505.1 Bacteroidota bacterium | reverse complement strand
CGTCGTCCCATCGGTCGGCAGGTCTTTCAGATTAAAAACTGATTTAGTAAATTCAGGTATCTTGCTCACGCAGTGTTCGTTCGTTAGTGTAAGGTAACGAGATTTCCGAAGTTATTGTCGCAGAAGTATTATAATTACAATTTTGTTTGTACAAGTGAGGAGCCAAGTATCTGAATTGCCACAAGGCACATACTTTGTTCGAGCAAAAGATCGGCAAGGCAATATCAATATAGGTAAGTTTATAAAGAAGTAGAAACAAAAAAGCCCCGACATCTCTGTCGGGGCTTTTATCTAAAAGAGTTATTGCTTACTCTGCAACGACGTTTACTTTGATCTGTGCGCTCACACCATGCTTGAGCTTTAGGGTGACATCATGCGCACCTAACGTGCGAATCTGCTCGACGATAGAGATCGTGCGACGGTCGATCTTGTAGCCTTGATTGCTCAATGACTCAGCGATCATCATCGGAGTCACCGAACCATACAAACGCTCTTCTTCGCCGACACGCATCGGAATCGTCACCGATAGCTCGCTGAGTTTTGCGGCAAGCTGGGTCAAATCAGCACGCTCAATATCAATTTTCTTGGCGCGGATTTTCATTTCCTGCTCGATACGGCGAGTTGCGCTCGGGGTAGAAACATACGCCAAACGACGCGGCACTAAAAAATTTCGTGCATAGCCATCTTTGACGTTAATCATTTCGCCGGCTAAACCAACCTTCTCGACATCCTCACGTAAAATAACCTGCATAATATCTCTGTTTGATAATTCGTATAAACTTACAATTCTATCGGCGCAATTTCTTCATTCGAAGCCACGCCTTCTTTGATCAATAATTCATCAATATCCATGCCTTCGAGTTCTGCGTTGTATTCGCTCTTGTTCAAGAACTGAATCCGGTGCGCCTTGATCTCGACGACGGTTCTATTAAAACCGGTTTCGCTATGAAGCACTCGGCTTTGCAATTCGCCTGTTACCAACACGGCACTGCCTTTGGTAAGTCGCTCCATACAACTTTCGGCAAGCCGGCTCCAAGCGACAACGCCGACATAACACGTATCTTCGATCCACTGATTGTTTGGGTCGCGATATTTTGTATTAGATGCAATACAAAAATTAACAACCAAACATCCGCTGGCGGTCTTGCGCAGTGTCGGATCCTTCGTCAGGTTTCCGGCAATATGCACACAATTGATCTCCGGCATCTTTAAACAAGCCATAATGGGTAGTGCTTGAAAAGAAACACCTCACAGTCCGATAGCAGGGGCTTTCCCTACCGGAATAAAATTATTGTGCCGCTGCTTCTTCGGCGGTCTTGGCATTATGAGCCACTCGACGCGCTTCCACGTTCTCGACGCGGGCTTTCATCTTTGCACGTTTCTCAAAGTTTGCTTCCGGCATCTCAAGAATCATCCAACGAAGAATGTCTTCGTCAAGATGAAACGCACGGTCAAGCTTGGCGTTGGTTTCGCCGGGGGCTGTATAATGCAATGAATAGTAGTGGGCGCTGGTATTTTTTCTGATCATATATGCCAAACGACGGACTCCCCAGCGTTCGGTCTCCAGCAATGTGCCGCCGTTTTTGGTAACGGTATCTTCAAAATGTGTGACGAGCGTATTGAGTGCATCGTCGGTCATTGTTGTCGGCAACAAAAAAGTTGATTCGTATCGTTTTATGCTCATATTGGGTCCTATGGTTACCGGACAACATCGTCCGATAGCCCCTGTTTTCAACTCAGGAGCAGGAAAAAATTCGAGCCTGTAAAACAAAAATTCCCTAAAGTGGTTCGCTGAAAATCACACAAAACTCCACTCTCCATCCATAAAAAAGCCCCGATATTGCTCTAAAGGCTACCGATTAATAGTATATTCGGTATTAACACGAAAACCCCAAACATATCAGCTATAAACTATTGAAGTATAATATTTTATAAGTTTGCTAGATTGAATCTATCCTTCAGATCATCAGGTATTTCATCGCTCCAATACCTTTCTCCATTGTGTCTGATCGTACTTTTTGGCAATCTGTTCTCGTCAAAATTTGAAGGGGTATTCCAAA
>JANYDV010000133.1 GCA_025363505.1 Bacteroidota bacterium | reverse complement strand
TGGTAATATCCAACCATCGATCAAATATGATCCGAAGGATATTAATAAGCTCTACACTGCGAAGATCACTTTCCCGAATGCGGTTCCGGCTTGCGCTGCTGCACTTGAGATCAATCTTTCGCAAAGCACTGGGGCGACGTCGGTAAGACCTGTTGCAGAACAAGACGGCTTTACCCTTGAACAAAACTACCCGAATCCTTTCGGAAGTTCAACTTCGTTCTATTACACCACCCCGACTGAGTCAGAGATTAATCTGACACTGACTGATCTTACCGGAAAAATAGTCAAAACGTTGGCTACTGGTCGTATTAGTACAGGTAGCCATTTGGTAACTCTCGATGCAAATGATCTTACCAGTGGCACATATATCATCACACTAACCAGTGGTGCTGTATCTCTTACAAGATCGATCATTCTTTCGAAGTAATAAGTAGATCATTGATTTCTCAGAAGAGGCGCATCATTGATGCGCCTCTTTTTTTTGCTTATCTTCTGTGTTACCTTTGTCAATTTCTTGTCAATTGCGTCCGACAGTTTGTCATCATTTACAAAGAATGTCAGTGCTCGGTAAAAAGAACTCCCCTTTTTATACGAAATCAGCCCTAAAAAACTTTGGCACGATTTTTCATATACTGTACATTGTGTAAATAAAATAACTTAGAATAAACTATGACAAAGATCATTGCAAGACCAAGAACAGATATTGAATTCTTACCAAAATATTTTCGCAATTTCGTGGAGGACATCAATCGTGAGATCGAAGGACATCTTCCGACAGGCTCCTACATCCCACGAGTAAACATCTCCGAAGATCAGGCAAACATCTACGTCCATGCTGAGCTACCGGGCTTGAGCAAAGATGATGTGAAGATCACTGTAACCGATGGGACATTGACCCTTCGTGGCAGTAAGAAACAAGAAGAAAAACAGGAAGATCGTAACTTCCACCGCATCGAGCGCAGATACGGAGAGTTCGTACGGCAATTCACATTACCCGAAAACGTTAATGAAGAGGCTATGAGCGCTTCATTTGCCAATGGTGTCTTGGAGGTCGTAATCCCCAAGAAAGAGCTACAGAAGCCAAAGGAACGCGAAATACCAATCAATATTAGCGTTAATTAAGATAGTTGCGACACTCCTGGGGTCGTTCGGCGATCTCAGGAGTCTCTTTTGAGCCGAGACATACTATCTGTCTTACAGATGAAAAACGAAACTACAACGAACGATAGCCGTGTTTGTGCAACGCTATTTACTTACCGTCAACCGCTATGTTCGTCACTATCATCGTTTCAATCTTAATATTTTTAGTTGTCGCAATGACTATCGCAACGATCGTTGCCAAAGCACCAAGCCGACGCTACTAACAGAATTTTTTTAATACAAGCAAAGAAAATATATGAGTAAAATTATTGGAATTGATCTCGGAACCACGAATTCGTGCGTTTCCGTAATGGAAGGCGGACAACCCGTCGTGATTGCAAATGCAGAAGGTTCACGGACAACTCCGTCAATTGTCGCATTCACAAAATCCGGCGATCGCTTGGTTGGTCAAGCTGCAAAACGTCAGGCAGTAACGAACCCAACAAATACCGTGTACTCAATCAAACGGTTTATGGGTCGTCGTTTTGATGAAGTCAATGAAGAGCAAAAGCTTGTGCCATATAAGATCGTCAAAGGCGACGGCGATGCCGCTCGCGTGGAGATTCAAGGCAAAGATTATACCCCACAAGAAATCTCGGCTATGATCTTACAAAAGATGAAACAGACTGCCGAAGAATATTTGGGATCGAAAGTAACCGAAGCAGTTATTACCGTACCCGCATATTTCAACGATGCACAACGCCAAGCAACCAAAGATGCCGGCGAGATTGCAGGCTTGAATGTCCGTCGAATCATCAACGAACCCACAGCCGCTGCACTTGCCTACGGTCTCGATAAAAAAGACAAGAGCGAGAAGATTGCTGTCTATGACTTCGGCGGTGGTACCTTTGATATTTCGATTCTCGAACTCGGTGATGGTGTCTTCGAAGTAAAATCTACCGACGGCGATACCCATCTTGGTGGTGATAACATTGACTCACGTTTGGTCGATTACCTCGCAGATGAATTTATTAAATCTGATGGGATTGATCTTCGTAAAGATGCTACCGCGTTGCAACGCCTCAAAGAAGCAGGCGAAAAAGCAAAGATCGAGTTGTCACAGTTAATGCAAACAGAAGTCAATCTTCCGTTCGTAACTGCAACTGCCGATGGACCGAAGCATATGAACTTGACATTTACACGCAGTAAATTCGAGCAATTATGTGAAGACTTGTTTCAGAAAACCATTGAGCCGTGCAAACGTGCACTGCAGAATGCAAAACTGACACCGAAAGACATTGACGAAGTTATTCTCGTTGGTGGCTCGACACGTATCCCTAAAATTCAGGACCTCGTTCGTAATTTCTTCGGCAAAGATCCGCACAAAGGTGTGAATCCGGATGAAGTCGTTGCGATCGGTGCCGGCATTCAAGGTGCGGTCTTGACCGGAGAAGTAAAAGATGTGGTGTTGCTCGACGTCACTCCGCTCACCCTTGCGATCGAAACACTCGGTGGCGTTGCAACCTCGATGATCCAATCGAACACAACGATCCCGACTCGAAAGAGCGAGACGTTCTCGACCGCTTCTGACAATCAGCCTTCGGTTGAGATCAGTATCGTACAAGGCGAGCGCCCGATGGCGGCTGATAACAAATCGCTCGGTCGTTTCCATCTTGACGGAATTCCACCGGCGCCTCGCGGTGTACCGCAGGTCGAAGTCACATTTGACATTGATGCCAATGGCATCTTGAATGTCAGTGCAAAAGATAAAGCGACCGGAAAAGAGCAATCTATCCGTATCACTTCATCGGGTGGTCTTTCGAAAGAAGAGATTGCAAAGATGAAATCAGATGCCGATGCTCATAAAGCAGAAGATCTCAAACGCAAAGAAGAAGTTGATCTTCGCAATCAAGGCGATCAACTGGTATTCCAGACGAAGAAGCAGTTGGATGAGTTGAAGGACAAAATGTCTCCCGAAGCTCAAGGCAAGATTAACGACGCTGTGGCAACGCTTGAGACATCGCTCAAGGCTACTGACGGCGAAGCAATCAAAGCCGCGATCGAAACGCTCAATCGTGCATGGAGCGAAGCATCTTCGCAGATGTATCAGCAAGCACCGCAAGAAGGGGCACCTCAGCAAGAACAACAGCACACAAACGGCGATGGCAACAAAGTCGAAAATGCAGAGTTCGAAGTTGTTGATGACCAGAAGAAGTAATCTACTCTTCTTACAATATATTAAAAGGCAGGTGAAGATCACCTGCCTTTTTTATTTCCCATCTTCGAAGTGTAAAATAATTATATAAACCCAAATTCTTTCCATCTATTATCAACACGGGTTACAATTTCTTCATCCATCACACAAGGATTCGGGTAACCGATTTTCCATGTAGCATCAATTCCCATCAAGCCCTCATACACTGGTACCGAGCGTTCTAAGCGGGTTGCAGTAAAGAACACATCACGTGCGGCATCGAAACGGGTGAATACGCCCCATAGTACCTCCATATCACTGCGAAGATCAACATCTTCACTCACCGTTGCGACAATCTTTACGCCTCGCGGAAGATGTTTTGTCATTTCCGGAGCTATCAATTTTTGCAGTACTTGGCTACCAATCGTTGCAGTCGGAGCTTCGAATTCATTCTCGGTTTTCTTTGCCGCATTTTCTGTTGCATAAAAAGCTCCCTTTACTTTGACCACCAGTAGTGTATCTTCATATACTTGATACTCAATAATACGACTATCGATATTCGAAAGCTCAGCAACTTCCCTTCCGGTTTGTAAAACAAATTCATTCACTTTACGATGTGGATATGAACCACCGCTTGCCGAGGAATCATATTTTTGTGTTGCATCAATAAGCATCTTCGAGCCGAGATTCATCGTATAGCTCGTGAAGTCAAGCGAATCGAGCGGTACTTTCGGAATAATAATGACATCGTAGTGGGGGTCGAAGTGATCGTTGATCGAACGTAAAATCGCACGAAAATTTCTGTTGTCAACTTTTTCGTCAACAACAACAGCACATTTTGTCAATGACAACTGACCATCACTCACTAATGCAAGCGCAGTCTTCATTGCTTCTTTGCCATAGCGCTGGTTTGTCGAAATACCGAGAAGATTATGAAAGCCAGCTTCGAAGAATGCCCAAACATCACGAACTTCGGGGTGCATAAGCTTTGCAAGGGGACCTAATATTTTTTGTGTCGCATCACCAAGCCATTTATCTTCCATCGGTGGCTTGCCGACAACAGTAGCAGCAAAAATCGGATCAGGGCGTGAGGTAATTTTTTTCAAATCAAACACCGGATACATTCCGGCGTGGGAATAATGTCCGAAGTGATCACCGAAAGGTCCTTCGATGTGTCGTTTATGCGGAGCAACAATGCCTTCGAGTACAAACTCTGCTTCAGCAGGCACTGCTATCGAAAGCGATTTGCCCCGTGTCATTTTTGTTGCTTCGCCTCGCAAAAAACCTGCAAACAACACTTCATCAATATTTTCCGGAAGCGGTGAGATTGTTGCGAGCAATGTTGCAGGATCAGTGCCAACTGCAATTGCTACTTCAAGAGGAATATTCATTTTTTCGGCAACATTATAATGGAAGCCGCCGCCTTTTTGTATCTGCCAATGAATACCGGTTGTTATTTCATCATAAACATGAATGCGATACATCCCCAGGTTTCGCTTCCCTGTTCGCGGATCGTAAGTAAAGACTTCGGGTAATGTAATGAACTTGCCGCCATCATCAGG
This sequence comes from Bacteroidota bacterium, assembly GCA_025363505.1. Taxonomy (GTDB): domain Bacteria; phylum Bacteroidota; class Ignavibacteria; order Palsa-1295; family Palsa-1295; genus JAFDZW01. The sequence goes on along the minus strand of JANYDV010000133.1, from coordinate 4,172 downwards.
CCATGTTTGTAAAATAGGTAACTCTGAAAGTTTATTAGGAAGATCAAGCCTATTTGATGAGTGCACATTCGACGCACGTGCAGCAATCAATCGTTTACCAAGACTACGAATGCCCGAGAATATTGCACTTGGCTTCGGAGGCATTAGTTGCTCGACGGTATTAATAAGCTTGTGCCCCAACTCATTTGGATCCTCTCCTATAGAAAGCTCTACACGTCTGTCGCTCGAAAGAATATTCATTGCAAGCGGATATTTCGAGCCGATGATATTTTCGAAAAGCAATGCTTTGCCACCTTCACGCATTGAACGCACGGCGATCTCGGCTGCTTCGAGATGCGGATCAACAGGTGCAGTAATACGAAGTAGTTCGCCTTCACGGTCGAGATAGGTAAGAAAATCTCTGAGAGAGTGAAATGCTTTGCGTCTTGCCATAATTAATCGAGGTCTTCCGAGCGCCAGCCTTTACCTATGTGCACACCACAATGCTGCAATACTTTATCAACAAAGCCACTCACATATTCTTCAACGGTGTCGGGTACATAATACAGCGGTGGCGAAATCGGCATAATGATGACACCTTCACGTGAGAGCATTGCGAGTTGTTCGAGGGTGATCGTCGAGAGTGGTGTCTCGCGAACACAGATAATCATCTTCACTCGTTCTTTCAAACACACTGCCGCGGTGCGAGTAATAAGGGTATCACCAATGCCCGATGCAATTTTACCTATTGTAGATGTAGATGCCGGAATAATGACATAGGCATCAATATGATTGGTACCCGAAGCAAGAGGTGCGGTAAGATCGGTATCAGCAAAAGCACGTTTGTAATAGGGTTTCAGTTGCTTTTCGGGATCGCGTAAACCAAGTTCATCTTTTGCGACTGCCTTGCCCCATTTGCTCATCACGACAAATTTATCACCGGGGCAACGTTTCAAAAAATCTTGCGCATAGATCGTCCCGCTCGAACCCGTGATGCCAACAGCAATCCGAAGCGATGCACTATGTTCTGTTGTCTTACTCATGGTAATTGTAATTCAACGCCAATCAATACAAATGTAAACACCACAAAGCCAAGCACCGCATTGATCTTAAAAAAAGCAAGTTCGACATCCTCGGCTTTTGCTTGTTCAAGATACAGTAAATATCCCGATGCAAGCAATAATATTCCGACAATAAAACTTCCTGCAAATGCCGAAACATACACCCCTGCTAATAATAAGAATGCAATGATGTGAATAAACCCCGAATATCGCAATGCTTTTTTCTTGCCGAATCGCGATGGGAATGAAAATAGTCCTTCAGATTTATCGAATGATTCGTCGTAGGTTGAGTATATAATATCAAAACCAGCTACCCAACACCACGTAAATAAGAATAGCCATATTATAGGTATTATACTCCAATCAATGCTCGGATGGATTGCAAAATATCCACCAACGGGACCGAGCGCGAGAGAAAGTCCAACCCCAAAATGCGCAAAAACTGTAAATCTTTTGAGATATGGATAGATTGCAAAAACAAGTATTGGAATCGGAGAAAGCGCAAGACACAACAAATTAATCTGCGAAGCAGCAATGAGATAGACGACCAAACCTGCCAACAGCACACCATAGGCTTGCTTCAAAGTCATCTTACCGCTCGGAAGGTCACGTGTTGCCGTTCGGGGGTTACGAGCATCTATTTGGCGATCAATAATACGATTGAGTGCAAAGCCGACGGTTCTGGCGCCGGTTGCGGCGGCAAGTATCAAGAGCGAAATTCTAATCATCCCCGAAGTATCCGGCACCGGCTGTCCTGAAAGAATATGCGCCCAATACCCCAATATCATACCGGAAAAAATTACCGGCAGTGAAAATAGTGTGTGTTCGATCTTAATAAATGTAAAATACTTCTTCACTCGCTCTGATGAATTAATGATTGAAGTGCTTCATAGTATCCGGCTGCGCCTTTACCCAAAATGCGACTGCAATTTGGCAACCCCTCTAACACCGAATGATGCCGAAAACTTTCACGTTTTGTAATATCGGATAAATGCACTTCGATCACAGGTTTGACAAACGCAGCAATTGCGTCTCGCAACGCATAAGAATAATGTGTCAATGCGCCGGGATTAATAATAATCGCATCAGCCCATTGACGAAACTGATGGATATAATCAATCAATACTCCTTCGTGGTTTGATTGAAATATACGCAAATCATTTTGATCTTTCAGAGAGAAAAGATGAGTGTTGATCTCGGCTAAAGTTGTCGTACCATAGATAGCAGGTTCTCGTTCGCCGAGGAGATTAAGATTTGGTCCGTGCAATATGAGTATATTTTTCATCAGACGACAGAAAGAACAAATTGAATCGCATCTTTAATACTTTGATGCTTAATGTTTTCTTTGATAGTAGTGCTGCCAATTTCATCGAGTAAGATCAATCGAATAGTACCAAACGAGTTTTTTTTGTCTGATAACATTGCCGTAAATACGGCATTCACCTCACACCGGAACGATGGGATCGGCAAACGCCCCAACACGACTTCGATCGAACTCCACGACTCTTCGGAGAGCAATCCTTCTTTCATTGATAACCACGCCGCGGCTCGCATTCCCAGCGCAACTGCTTCGCCGTGGAGCAATTGAGTAAAGCCCGTTGCCGACTCGAATGCGTGCCCAAATGTGTGTCCAAAATTCAAGTGTTCGCGCTTTCCGTTCACTTGCTCAAATTCATCTCCACTGACATACCGCAATTTTTCTTTTACACCATCACGAATTAATATTTCATATCCGGGATCGAGACCGCGAATCAAGCGTCTAATCGATTTAGATAATACATTCCACAAAGTGACATTCCCGATCAATGCATATTTTAATAATTCTGACAGTCCGGAATGTAGTTCGCGCTTCGGTAATGTTTGAAGAAATATTGGATCAATAATCACACGTCGCGGAGGATAAAATGAGCCGAGTGCATTTTTTTTATTATGAAAATCTATCCCAGTTTTCCCGCCAATCGAAGCATCAAGCTGAGCGATAAGTGTTGTAGGGATATGAATGATAGCAATGCCACGCTTGAAAATACTGGCGGCAAATCCCACCAGATCACTGACAACACCTCCACCAATACTCACAATCAAATCATCACGGCGCGAAAGATTCAGACGAGAGAAAGCGTCTAATACTTCAAATAAAGTGTCTGAGTTTTTATTCTGCTCACCGTGAGCAATGACGAGTTGATGAATATCAATGTTCCCTTTTGACTCACGGTTAAGATATTGTATAATTTTTTTGCAATGCAATCCCGCAACATTTTCATCCGTCACAATCACTACTCGTTTTACTGAAGCTTCAGTGGCGCTACGTAACAATTCTGTCGAAGCAATTCCACTACCGATTGAAACAGAATAATTTCCAAAAGCAGAGTGGGCAATCAAGGTCTCAAATCGAGGGAGCATTCTGACACTTTTCGACATTTCTTCAAGTGCATTCAACAACTCTTCTGCAAGCTCTTGCGGAGTGCGGTCATTTTCACGCTGACTTTTGGCAACAAAATGCAACGAGGCTTTTTCATAAAACTTGGTTCGCTCGGTGAGCAAACTACGCAGCTTTTGTGTAACCTCTTCGGAAGAATTTGCTGCTAACAACGGTCGCACATTCCCTTGGAGCATACTCCCGATGACATTTTTTGCAGCTTGACGAAGCGTGACATCAACCCAAACCACAAGCCCACTGCCGCGCATTATCTCTTGGTTTAGAGCACTGATGGGTGTTCCGCCACCGGTTGCAATGACATATGGTTGTTGCGCAAAGCTCAGAGCAGCGAATTCAGCAAGGACTGTTGTTTCGATATTTCGAAATGTTGTTTCACCATTCGGTTCTCGAAATATTTCAGCAATACTTTTTCCCGTTCGTTTCTCCAATTCTTCATCAAGATCAAGAAACCGATAGCCGTTTTTTGAAAGTATGGTCGCAAGAGCTCGACCGATAGTCGTTTTACCGGAGCCGGATATACCTGTCAAATAAATATGTCTGCCTCGCCAGGTCATTGCAATATTGATTTTTTTCGACGTTGATCGATTCTCTCGCTTACTTCAGTGATCGTATCACCACCGAATGTATCAAGAAGAGCAGACAGTATAGCTGTCGCAACAATTTGTTCAACAATAATCGAAAGCGATGGTACTGCG
>JANYDV010000116.1 GCA_025363505.1 Bacteroidota bacterium | reverse complement strand
AAAACGTTGAAGTGAAGCATGTATTAATGCACGGGTGTCATAAAAATCCGATACAGCGGGCTTCTTTGATATCGCTTCATTGATCACCACCAAGGCTTCCTCCCATCGTTTGCTGAAATTCGTAAGATCCCAGGCAAAGTTGTTGAGCACGTCAGGGTCGCGATCACCGGTATAGTCAAACAGGTTGTGATAACCAACGACAATGCTGTCAATTTTTTTTCTAACTTGATAAAATTCTAACAAGTCATGCAGACCTTGGACAGCTTCGAGACTATCATTCCCTTTTTTTGGAAGAGAGTATATCCACTGTTTTAAATAGGCTGTCTTCCCTTCCACGCTAAAACGAAGGTAAGCATATTGTTTCGCAGCCGCTGAAGCTTCTTTGGGTCGGTCTTTCATATTAGAAATAACACCCAATTGATAGATAGTACTGTCATATTCTGCTCTTGCTACTAAGCGATCGAGAAATTTCGTTCGAGCAGTAAAATTTGTTGTATCACTCCAAAACAAATGGCTCAAGGATTGAATATTATTTTTACCGGCGAGAAAATCTCCAATAGTGTTGATAAATTCTTTCGAGCTTAATAAATTCGGCAAAGTAATACGTTCAATTTCATCACCATTCGGCGCAAGGATAATTGCCGTGGGGCGCGATGCTATCGCATAGCCCTTCTCAAGTCCATCAAGCCGATGCCCAAGATTTGCCAAACTGTCGAAACCGACCGAAGGCGGCGGATCAACAGAAAAATCATTTATGGCAAGCTCAAAATGTTGACTGAGAAATGTTTGCACCGTCGGATCTTCGAGAATACGATCTCTAAATCCTTTGCTGGCTGAATCAACATAATCAACATTGAAGGCAATAACCGGACGATTTGTTTTGCGAGCTTTTGCAAGCGCATCTTCCCACATCATCGTGATCGGGAAACGCCACTGCCCCGTATTACGAAGCATTTTCATTGTATCAATGGTATTGCCATCGACAGTAAATCGAGGTTTACCCGATAGCACGTTTTTCTTTTTCTGCGCGATTGCAGGCAAAAAGTAAGAAAAACATAGAAGGATCAATAATACTCTTTTCACGATTGCGCGTTACGTCGCGAGTGAACACGTTCGATCTGCTCATCAGTAAAGCCAGCCGTTTTCATCGTCTCCACATCCCACATTGCGCTATCCATTAGACGAAGCATTGATTGAGAAAGTCCCATCATCGCAAAGCCACCGTCGTGAAAAAGATTTTGCATCGTTACTTTTCGTGTATAATCCGAAAGAAGTGTAGCACAATAGTCGCCACATTCTTCTGCGGATGCGTTGCCGAGCGGAGCAAGAAGATCTGCATAATAAAACATTTTGTCAAAATCTTCGATGCCACTTCCTGCACGTGTCCAAGTGGGTGATTGTGACACCGTATTGACACGAATCTTTTTTGCGCCAAGGCGTGAAGCAAAATTCCGAGCGATACTTTCTAAGATCGCTTTTGCTTCTGCCATATCCGTATAAGTCGTGAAAGGTCTTTGAGCAGCCATGTGTGTGATAGCAAGCACACTTGCATAGTCATTCAAAACATCATGCTCTAATGCTGAGGCAATCAACCGATGCAACGAAAGACCCGACACATCGAGCGTTTTTAAATACCAATCGTAATTCGATTTTTCGTAAGGAATACCTTTACGAATATTTTGTGACATCCCAACCGCATGGACCATAAAGTCGATCTTGCCAAATTTCTCTCTGACCTGTGCGAAGCAAGCGTCAATCTCTTGCTGATTTGAAGCATCACAGACAATCAGAGGAGCATCACCACAAAGTGTTGCCAGTTCTTGTGGCTTCCCAATCCTCAGGGCGAGCGCAACATTGCTAATCGCAACTTCAGCGCCTTCGCGATAAATAGAGCGAGTGATATGCCAACCAATACTCGATTCATCCAATGGACCGAAAATGATACCGGTCTTCCCCTTTAATAAACCATACGATTTCATTTCAGCCATGACGGTTACTTTATGTAATATAGTAAAACACCAAAAACGACTGCAACTATCCCAATCTCAAAGAATAGTGAATTATTACAAATCGGCACCAAACCCGCTTTGTGCCGCAAATTCATGAAATACAAGCCCCGAAAGCAATTTTGGGTAGAAAAACGTAGATTTTTGCGGCATAAACGAGCCCTCGGTTGTCACCGCAAGCATTTCGTCAGCGGTAATAGGCTTCAGAAAGAACGCGGCATTATAGTCATGTTTTTGTACTATTTCCTCCATCTCCGCTACGGTATGGGGATAGAACAAATTTGTTTTAGCATTGATGTGTTCTTGCGAAAGTCCGATGATTTCTTTGAGAATCTTCTCGTGAAGACGACTAACAGCAAGTCGCTCAAGAGCCGAACCTGAGGTAGTAGATTGATCAATCAGCACAGCCCATTGTGGCTCTTCAGGAAATTGAATCATAGTAAATGCATTCGACTCATTATTAAAAAATTCTAAAGCTGATGCCAGTGAATCCTTAAGGACAACAGTAAATTGTTTACGTATTGTTGCGAGAACTTTGAACTGATCAAATGATTCAACACCATAAAGAACACGGTGAGTCGGTAGTATCACCGTACCCTCGCCACGAATGTTTGCAAGGTAGATCATGATATGGTCACCACCTTCTATTTCTGGGTGAGCTTCAGCATAAGAGAGAGCCGTTTCATAACGATGATGTCCGTCAGCAATGACGATTTTTTGTGAAGCAACCAGGTTTTCTATTCTTCTGAGAAGTGCGAGATCCGTCAATCGCCACATCGTGTGGCGCACGCTCTCACCGGTTGGCAGTGTTTCGTCAATATCTGCTATCGGCGCCATTGCCGTCACACTGTCGATAGTATGGTCAAATATTTGGGCTTCTTCATCAATGAGTCCGAAGATAGGACTGATATTTGTTTTAACGGCATCGAGTAATGCAAAACGATCTTTCTTCGGTGCAAAAAGAGTTTGCTCATGCGGCAAAACATTCTTTTCAGGATATGGTGTGACTCTTAATCTCCCGATCACCCCTCGACGTGTAACCTGCTCACCATTAGGCGTTCGAAACGTCTGGTAATAGACATAAAATGTCGGCTGTGGATCAGTGATAAGCACAGCCTCTTTCTTCCAAGAATCATAACATTCTCTTGCCGCTTCATACGGGTCAGCGTCACCATTAAGCTCTAAACGAATGACATTGTGTGAGTCTTTTTGGTAATATTCCTCACGCTGTGATTCAGAAATCACATCGTATGGAGGCGCCACAACCAATCCCAGCTTTTCAGTAGCCGAGTTATAGCGTACACCTCTGAATGGAAAAAATTGATTCATATATTAAGCGCTATACCCTAAACTACGAAGCATATTTTTATCGTTGCGCCAGTCTGAACGAGCTTTCACATGGAGTTCGAGAAAAACAGGCTGCCCCAAAAATGTCTCAATAGATTTGCGTGAATATTCACCAAGACGTTTAAGCATTTCGCCGTTTTTGCCAATTAAAATTCCCTTCTGTGAATCACGTTCCACCAGAATTTCCGCACTAATGTACCACTTGCCCATCTCGCGTTCTTTATATTCATTAATGATCACTTCTGTAGAATATGGCACTTCATCTCGAAACATAGTAAACACTTCTTCACGAATAAATTCGGCTACAAAAAAACGATCATTTTGATCACTGAGTTGGTCAGTATCATAGAATGGTTTGTCGCCGGGTAAAAATTGCCTAACCGAAAGAATAATTTGCTTCGTGTTATGTTTCTTTTTCGAAGAGATCGGAATGATCTCTGTAAATATATTCAGTGCGCCGTACTGAGCCAGCAATGGCAACAAATCATCACGATTCTTTATGAGATCAATTTTTGAAAGCAATAGAATCAGGGGTTTCTCGCCCGCAAGTTTTTTATAGGTCTCCCATTGTGCGGGCAACGCTGACTCCGGTGTCCGGGTCGCTTCGGCAAGAACAAGGATGACGTCGGCATCGGCAAATGAACGCTTTACTTCTTCGAGCAGTGCTTTGTGATGAAGCGTATTAGGGCGCGGCATAATACCGGGAGTGTCGAGAAAAATGATCTGCTCACTTTCGGTCGAAAATATTCCGAGCACACGCTTTCTGGTTGTTTGGGGTTTTGCCGAAATGATCGAAAGTTTTGTTTCGAGCAATGTATTGAGCAGCGTTGACTTCCCTGCATTCGGGATACCAACGATCGCACAATAACCTACTTTCATTTTTTGTTCTTGTTCTATCACGGCAGTATTATGGTTCAGCTATCAATTCTGTTACACGCCTATCAGCACTCAGCATTGCTTCGGCAGATGACTTACGTTTATACAGTGCTTGCGCAACTTCATCTTCAAGAATCATTTCTATTTCAAGCCACTTTGGATGCACAGGAGTCATTCGCGCATTTTTTAACTGTTCAATCAAGATGTTTCCCTGATTACGATTCAAATAAAAACTATCTCGCTGCAACGAACGATCCGCAGGAAAGATATTAAATGCTTTCGCCAGACGAAGTTCATTATCAGT
>JANYDV010000078.1 GCA_025363505.1 Bacteroidota bacterium | reverse complement strand
CCGTATTCTTATACATGGCGCCCGGCAACAGGATTATCATCAACCAATGACGAGATCGTAACTGCCACCCCGACAGCAACCACCACCTATATCACGAGTGTAACCGATGGCAATTACTTAAGAAGTTATGACACGGTTATTGTTATTGTACAAACTCCTACAGTCAATGCTGGTGGTGATGTGACCACCTGTGGGCTTGGTATATATAGCTTGTCCGGCTCAGCAACAGGATATGGTCCATTTCATTTCAAATGGGTTGATCCTACCACCGGAAAAATACTCGCTACGAAAGCTATTGCCGATGTGCCGATCACTTCAACTGCGAGTTATAAATTAATTGTCACCGATTCATTCGGTTGTACCAATAGTGCACTCACCACAATTACCGTAGTTCCAAAACCAAAACCAAGCTTCCGATTATCGGGACCAACTGAGTTTTGTGCCGGCGACAGCATTACGATCTCAACGTCTCAAGTCTATGGTAACTATCGTTGGTCGAACGGAATGAAGACTCCTTCGATCACCGTAGGAACATCGGGAAAATATTATGTCGTTGTACAGAATGCAGGGTTAGATTGTATTGATTCAACCAATGCTCTCGAAATCACGGTATACCCAAAACCTCCGAAGCCGATACTGACACAGCATTCTGATTCGCTCTTTTGCTCTGACGCTGTGACATATCAATGGTATCGCAACGATACAGTCCTTGCTGGAGCCACCACTGGAATGCTTGTCCCGAATATGTCCGGTCAATATTCAGTGAGGGTCAGAAATGAACAGGGCTGTGAATCGAAGAGTGATATGATTACATATATCCATATTGATCACTCTGCCGAAGTAATATCTCCGTATGATTCGAAATATTTGAGACTCTACCCTAATCCCGCTTCCGATCAGTTAACCATGGAATATAGTAGGGAAGCATCTTCGATTCTCGATCTCAATATTACTGATATTCTTGGTCATCAAGTGTACGCCATTTCAAAAAAGAATATTAATGCTCAGGGGAAACTCCTGTTTGATCTTCGCGCATTTCCATCGGGGTCCTATATACTACACTATTCATTTGGTGATGATTACCACCTTGTGAAGTTCGTGAAAAAGTAATAGCATAAAAAAAAAAGGAATTGCAATCGCTCGCAATTCCTCAATTACAAATGCAAATATGTTGAAGTATTAAAAGCCTTTTACAGCAGCAGCTTTCTTGTACATTAAGAATACGAGACCCCACCCAACAAGAATGACACCTGCCATGATGAGTGTATTGCATTGTCCTGCCATTGCGACCGAATGCATATTGATCATCGTCCATACCAAAGGTACAGACATATAAGTATTGTGCTTTGAGCGTGCACCGGCGAGTGCAACGATAGCCGGATCAGCCGGAGGTCCGGTTTTGATGCCGTTAATGATCTTTCTCTGTGACGGCCAAATCCTCATCCATACATTATATGCCATGGTTGTACCGAACATTGCACCGACATACATCAATGACCCACGATAACTAAAGCCATGAGCTGTTTCGAGCAAATACATAATGCCAATGACCAGCAGAAAGCAAATCGCAGCAAATACTTTTGGATTCTTTCCGAGAGCACTTTTTGCTAAGAGATCATATAGTGGCGGCATGATCAAGAAGGACCAAAATAGTAATGTGGTAGTAACCGAACTATCGCTTGGGTTTATTAGGAAAATATGACTCATAGAATACACGAGTCCCAACAACAGTATTCCGGTAAGCCAAGTATAAGCCGCACCCCAACGGAAAAAATAGAGTGCACGAGGCATTAATTCCGGAACCACTTTCTTTTTTGTTTCGCCATCCATCGTGGCAGCGAAAGGTCCGTTTACAAAATTAAAAAAGTAGAGTAGCCCGATCCAGAGTACTCCGGCTCCGATGTGTAACCATCGAAGTAATATTGACATATAATCCATAGCTTCCATAACAATGTCTCCAATTAGGTGAAATGAACAGTACAAATATACCTTATTCTTGCGTATGTATTCTGTTATCCTCAGATATTAAGCCTATTGATCTGCTATTGCATTTGAATTTTAGACTTTTTTGTTTTGTCGCAAAGCATCAATACTCCAGGGACCACCACCTGCGGCGGAGATATAGAGCCAAATAAAACAATACAGAGCAGCGGTAACCCCACCATTGATTGTGGGCAAGGGACTTTTGGGTGCATGAAATTGCCAGTAGGCAACTGCCATTTGTCCTGCCATTAGAAATGCGAAGGGTCGTGTGCATAAACCAAGCAGAAGCATTGCGCCACAAAATACTTCGAGTATACCGCCGATGCCGATTTGCGACAGTAATTCAACCGTCCCACCATGTGGCGGAATACCGGTCGGGAATCCAAAAATTTTCATCATACCGGCAAGCATAAACATACACGCCGATGTAATGCGAAGCACACTGAGTAAATATGGTGCTGATGCTTGCCACTTTGTTATGATAGTTGATTGAGTCATTATTTTTTTTCTGTTTGTAATGTTCCGAATCGTTCGAGAGATTTTGCCCGAGCTATTGCCGCGACTTCTTCGCGGTCGCAAGGCTCGGCATTGGTGACGAGATTATAAATTAGGCTTCGAGCGGCGACAGTCACTTCTTCAATCGCACGTTCAAAGACAGCTTCGTTTGCTTTAGACGGTTTGGTGAAGCCCGAAAGCTTTCTCACAAACTGCAACGAGGCATCGCGAATCTCTTCTTCAGTTGCCGGCGGCTCAAAATTAAATAACGTTTTGATATTCCTACACATAGTCTTTCCTTGGCTATAATTTATAGTAAAAAAATGAATTATAATGGTATGGGGACTCGTTAGCTATTTCAGTAGCTCAGGGTCACAGATACTTACAGAGCAAGCGTGTAATGCGTTCCTTGACTCTTAAAGTGAATATTTCTTTGGCTCGCAATGCACTCGGATGTAGCGTTGAAGTTGATATGGATTCATTGCTGTCACAATCGTATTATGGTTTGTGAAAATATGTATAGAGGCAGTGCAGCAATATTTTGTTGGCTCTCAACGATGTGTGGGATATAACGTATTTATAGAGATGCGCGAAGTGGGAGCAATAAAATAAAGAATTGTGTTGAAAGATCTACGCTCAGTCTTGACTGAAAATTTTTATTAAATAGAATTTGGTATTTCTTTCGTTTACCAGGATATACATTTATTGTTCAATACCATGAAAACTTTTACGCTGCCATATTGTCTCGCGTTGATCTTTACTTTTGTTTCGATAAGCGCTCTTGCTCAGGAAACAAAAATCTCCAAAAAAAATGTGCCTTCAGCTGTGTTGGAGGCGTTTGCTAAAACATATCCAAAGGCTGCAATTAAACAAACGAATAAAGAAATAAAAGATGGTATCACTTATTATGAGATCGAAAGCAAGGATGGGAAAATAAAAAGAGATGTGCTCTTTTCTCAAAATGGTGCTATTGCCGAAGTTGAAGAAATTATTGGTGCCAAATCGCTACCCCACTCTGTACAAGAAAGCATTGTGAATAAATATCCCGGAGAAAAAATAGTTACTATTGAGAAGAATGTGAAAGGGAACAGCACACACTACGAAATACTTCTCTCTCCAAAAAAAGGAAAAAAACATGAAGTGGTCTTTGATGAGTCCGGTGCGGTTATCCCCTCGTAATGACAGCGCGCGACTATTAGATTTATGTAACATAGTTTCTCTATTGTAATGAACACTGCCCAGCCAAATATTCGTAATATACTCTATTGGGGTACGATACTCAGTGCTTGTATGATCGGTGAGACCGTCGGCGATTATTTTTCTTTCGGGCTTCAGTTGGGATATGGATGGTCGGCAATAATTCTTTCTTGTTTTCTGGCAATAGCATTGATCGTTGAAGGCAAAGCCAAGAAGCAAAGTGAAGCTCGATATTGGCTAACGATCATTATTATGAGTACGTCCGGAACTGCATTCGCAGATTTTATTACTCGGACGTTAGCACTCGGATACGGCTGGGGTTCAGCACTGCTTATTATATTATTTGTGACCGTTTTTTTTGCTGAACGCCTATACCTCTCAAGGAATAAGCAGATACCTCAGCAGATCGAAAAAAATATCAGTCACGGAAGTTTGCCCCAAACAAATGTATTTTATTGGACGTCAATACTTATCGCCAGTACATTTGGTACAACAATGGGAGACTTTGTCTCGAATGGTCTCGAACTTGGGTTTGGTGGTGGCTCGATGTTGCTCATGAGTCTTTTAATCATTACTCTTTTTCTGGAATTCAGATCAAAAGCTGAGACAATATTATATTATTGGATTGCATTAGTGATCGCAAGCACTATTGGGGCAACGACCGGAGATTATCTTACTAAACCGGATGCCTTAAACTTAGGCTACGGTATTGGGTCTGCGATCTTAATCGCGCTCTTCACCATTATTTTTTTTACGCGAAGACATTTCAACAATACAACAGTTGCAGCTATCGCTTAATTATTTTTTTTGCGATTGCAACAATATCTTTTACTTCTAAAACAGGTTTGCTATATCCCCGTTGTGCCACCGCGATCATCCCAAGCCCAATCTCTCGGAGGGTTGAAACGCCAGATGGATACACAAGTCGCAATAAAGCAATAAAAAAGGAGTCGCTTTCGCAACTCCTTTTTTTATTCGATAAATCGAAATTATTGATTACGTACCTGCTGCGTAATCCATCGAGTAGGCGAGTTGCTCTTCGGTGAGTTTGTCGATCTTGAAACCACTTGCAGCGAGTTTTACGCCGGCGATTTCCTGATCTTGTTCGACCGGAATATCATAGACCTTACCGCGATCCATTACTTCCAAGCCTTTGTCAACATTTGCCAAGCGAAGCTGTGACATAAACTGATTTGCAAAGCTCATATCCATTACTTCTGAAGGATGTCCTTCAGCAGCAGCAAGATTCACTAAGCGACCTTGTGCAAGCAAATACACACGGCGATTGCCAGAGAGCAAATACTCTTCACAGTTCGCACGGATAGTGCGCTTGTTTGCCATACGATCTTCGAGATCAGGAATATTGATTTCGCAATCATAGTGACCGGTGTTACAGAAGATTGCGCCGTCTTTCATTGAATCGAAATGGCGACCGACGAGAATATCTTTCACACCTGTTGCGGTGATGAAAATGTCGCCAACTTTAGCAGCTTCATCCATTGGCATAACCTGCATACCTTCGAGAGTTGCCTTAAGTGCGGCTGTCGGCTTTACTTCGGTAACAATCACGTTGGCACCCATACCTTTGGCACGAGTTGCAACGCCTTTACCACAATGTCCGTAACCGGCAACAACGACATTCTTTCCTGCGAGCAAGACAGATGTTGCGCGGACAACGCCGTCGAGTGTTGATTGTCCTGTACCATAGACGTTATCAAAATCCCACTTGGTCTCAGCGTCATTGACAGCAATAACCGGGTACATCAATTTTCCGTCGTCAGCCATTGCACGAAGGCGATGAACACCTGTTGTGGTTTCCTCGGTACCACCAATAATGTTCTTTACGAGTTCAGGATATTTTGAGTGAACGGTAATGATAAGATCAGCACCGTCATCAAGCGTAAGGTTTGGCTTGAAGTCGAGGGTACGATCGATACACCAATAAAATTCTTCGACGTTCATTCCATACCAAGCGTACATTTCTGTTTTTCCGCCGACGGCGAGTGCCGCAGCGACTTCGTCGTTGGTCGAAAGAGGATTGCATCCGCTCCAAGAAACCTCAGCACCTGCTGCGGCGAGTGTCTCGATCAAGACAGCGGTTTCTTTGGTAACGTGCAAACAGCCGGCGATACGGTAACCCGTAAGCGGCTTTGAGACAGAATATTTTTCGCGCAGTGCCATCAACACCGGCATACGGCTTTCTGCCCATTCGATCTGACGACGACCTGCATCTGCAAGTTTCAGATCGAGAACTTTATATTGACCCTTCTTCTCGTCCATAGTAGTAAAATAATATGGTGAATAATAATTGCGATTTAGTGGGCGTAAAACAGCATTGCCTATCTCTTCGTTCAGTGTTAGACAATCATAAAACATACCTACTGTAACTCTTTATTTATTGACAACATCATTATTGTGCGCCACCCTTCGCGAAGGTTGAGAGTGGAAGGGTTAGCACCCTTCACTTTGGCAGTTGCTTCCATTTTACTATAATTTCCAAAACCACGTAGGGATATGAATATTCCGTAACTTTGTATCTATGAATTCACTTGTTACAAATCAGCCCGCGCCAATTGAAGATGCGCCGCAGTTTACGCAACGCGAGAAAAAGAGAAGCGGGCAGGAGGGAATATTCTGAAAATATGTATACCTTAGATTTACGACTTCGACCTTTAAAAATTGCTTTCTATCTGGACTATACAAAAAAGGAGCAGCTTCAGAAAGCAATTGAGGTAAATAATTTTCTATGGTGCAGTTCATGGAATCCGTTTATTCCATGTTTGGAGAAAATCAAAGATTTTCATAGTGACATTCCTTCAGGATATACCGCAGAACAACTGTTTAAAAGTTATATTGAAGTATATGATCCAGATTTTGTTGTTTTATTAGATCCGAATGATGAGCAAACCGTCAAG
>JANYDV010000048.1 GCA_025363505.1 Bacteroidota bacterium | reverse complement strand
GTAAATACGGCATCAATGATGCTTCGTTACGACGAATATCGGCAAGTACTTTAACCAATTTATGCGAGAACGTCAGTGTGGCAGGCATATACTCCGGTGTCTCGTTGGTTGCATAACCGAACATCATTCCCTGATCACCGGCACCACCGGTATCGACACCCATCGAAATATCGGGTGATTGCGAATGAATCGCATTCAAGACTCCGCAAGAATTTCCGTCAAACATATATTCGGCTTTCGTATAGCCGATGCGGTTGATCACTTCGCGAGCGATCTCTTGAAGATTGATATACGACTTTGTCGTGACTTCGCCGCCAATCACGACCAAACCGGTAGTAACAAACGTTTCACATGCAACTCGTGAGTTAGGATCTTGTGCGAGCAATGCATCAAGCACTGCGTCGGAAATTTGATCTGCTACTTTATCTGGATGTCCTTCGGATACGGACTCGGAAGTAAATAAATATGCCATACAAAAAAAGCGATTTAATATGTAAGAGTGAAAACAATTATTGAAAATCTATCTCGGAAGAATCACCGGCATTCACACGCTTGAATCCTCCCTTGACGTCGGCATTATTTCCGACAATCGAATTGTCCAAAAGAACACCACTGACTTGAGAATCATCACCAATAATACTATTTCGGATGATCGAATCAGTAACATGCACACCATTCCCGATCGTCGCATACGGACCGATGATCGAATTGAATATCTCAGCATTGGGTGCGATATATACAGGCGGAATAATCACAGCACCTGCAATGTCGCGATATGACGGGTTTTTTTGTAATAAGTGTCGATTGGTACTTAGCAAGGTTTCAGGTTTGCCGCAATCATACCAACCATCAACGGTAAATGTAGTAAAGCGCTCGCCACGGTCGATCATCATTTGCAATGCATCGGTTAATTGGTATTCCCCTTTGGTACGAGTATCACTGACGACGATCTCCTCAAGACATTCTTTAAGCAACAGTGGGTTCTTAATAAAATACAAACCAACGACCGCTAAATTGCTCAAAGGTTTGTCAGGCTTCTCTACTAAGCGGGTAATATATCCTGATGAAAGTTCTGCCACACCAAAGCGTCTGGGGTCATCTACAATTTTAACACCAAGCGCACTGATCGAAGTCGCAATGACCGCATTAAGATCTACATCGAAGATTGTATCGCCGAGTATAATAAAGAGTGGTGTGCCATCGGTGGGGATTGATTCTCGTGCCATCCAGATCGAATGCCCAAGACCAAGCAATTCATCTTGTGTGACAAAATTTACTTTCAAATCACGGTAATGATCGCGGACATATCTTTCAACCATATTTCCCATATATCCCACGACAATAGTCGCACTGGTGATTCCATCACCAAGCAACCGATCGAGGATATGTCCGAGTATTGGTTTACCCGAAACATTCAGCAGGACTTTCGGTAACGAGTAAGTATGCGGACGTAAGCGAGTGCCGACTCCGGCAACTGGGATTATGGCGTGCATGCTATAATAGTATAACGGTCAATGATTATTCAAAAACACAAAAATACACTCACGGAACCTCGAAACGAGGTATTCGCTTGTATAGATGTAACATTCACTCTACTTAAAGTGTCATATAAAAAAAAGTGACCTATAATTTATCATATTTGCGGAGGTTTATACCCCTGTTTGTTGCCATATTCACCGGGTGCTCAGCCGTGAATACTACAACCGACATCCAAGATATTGTCGAGCTTCAGTGGCAAGCTGATGGGTCGGCGCTCTACGGATTTATTCAAAAGACGACTATCACTTCATACGACACTTATTATCCACAGGCACTTTATAATATTGTAAAGTTCAATGCTGATGGGTCTGTACAGAAGATTTTCTCGACTGATCAAAAGGCAATAAATGATTTTTCGTACAGTCAATACATTGCTACTGATGGATCGAAGATCGTTACTCAACTTGGCATTGATCTCTATGAATTCAATACCAATTCCGGTGTTCAAACGAAAATAACTTCTCAGTTTCATTTGATCGTTGCCTCTCCTGATCTCCATTTTGTTGTAGGTTCCTACTCGCCTGCTACAAGACCGATCAAGACATTGACTATCCTTGATATATCACAATCACCATTCAGAGTCGTCAAAGAGTTTGATGTAGCTTCAATATTCCCGGCTCCGGGTGTTTGGCTGGGCGATAACAACTTTGGTATGACCATTACCGATTCACTGGGATATCATATTGCCATATTTGATACAACAGGAAGTAATACGCTTACTATCGGCGGCGCAAAAGCTACATTTCATAACACCAAATACTTCCCTACAACAAAGACATTGTATTTTCAAAACTTCGCCAATCGAGTCAATGACAATACTGTTGATAAATACAACTTCACGACCAAGCAACGAGCATCTGCGATCGGTGTGAGCGTCGAAAGTTTTGACATTACCAAAGACGAAGGCATGGCAGCTTATACATATTACCGGCTCAATACTGATAGTAGCTACACTCGTCAACTTATTTTTAAGAATCTTGAATCATTGCAAGAGAAGGTTGTCGCTACCGACAACCTCAGCATTGTCAGTTTATCTCCGAATAATGATAAACTTGCTTATGTACAAAAACGCGACGTTAATTTTAATCAACTTTCGATCATACCAGTAATACGCCCATGAACAAGCCAGTGAAAACAATTTTTCTTTTCTCTCTTTGCGTTTGCACATTTTTGTGGTGCGAGGCTTCATCCCTCTATGGACAATCTACTTGGACAGAGCTACAACCTCAAATTAATGTGCCGAAAAAATTCCGTGCGACAAGATATTATCCTCATAATATCGATACTGTCTTTGCGAAAGCAAAAAGATTGTATCAGTCTATTGACGCCGGAAAAAACTGGACTGTCTCACAAGGAGATTCAAATGTGATAGGTTTTACCGAGACCGCACGTCAAGAGTTATTTACGGCTTCACCAAAAACACTCACTAAAAGTACAAACCAAGGTCTTGACTGGTTTTCTGCCGTAAAATCCACACCACCTGATCTTACGTGTCTTTTTGTTCGAGCATTACCAAACAATGTCAACCAAGTATTTCTCGGTTCGGCGAGCGGACTCTATCGTGGGACAGTCGATACTACCCTCGAACCAAATTGGGAGAATGTACTGCCAGAAAAGAATGCACAAGAAGTTGTTGCTTTGGGTGACACATTGTTTGTTAGTTTTACAAATGCTATTTATCGTTCATTCGATAATGGAAGTAATTGGACACAAGTGTTTACTACGCAACAAAACATTCGCGGTCTGGTCGCCGTCAAAGGAAGGGGGATCTTTGCGATGATTAATAATTCTCCGGGTTCTGCAATTATTCATACTATAAATCTTGGAAAGGATTGGGACGGATTTCTCGGGGTTGCCTTTAGCTCAGCAAACTTTAATGTCCTCGTAAGAAATACTGCGGGCGATATTTATTTCTGCGGTGGTCTTCGTGATGAACTCAATTCAAATCTCACAACCCAAGGTATTGTCTATCGCTTACTTACAACCAGTTTTGGCTGGGAAGCTTATTATGATGGACTACCACAAAATGATATTACCGGTCTTGGTTTTGATGCCAGAGGGAGAGTGTACGCATCGACCGACTCTCTCGGGGTTTTCCGAATTGCCGATTCAAATTTGGTTTCGGTGCGGAACCAGCCGATTAACAGTCAAACTATTTCGCAATGGTATCCGAATCCTACAAAAGTCTCTTCGACGATCGAAATCACCGCAGAGACTTCACAAAGTGCACGGCTTAGTTTCTTCGATCTGGTTGGCAGTAAGGTTATGGATTCGAAAACGGTGCAATTATCTCAAGGCAAGAATCATCTACTGTTTGATTACTCCTCATTACCGGCAGGTACTTATTTCTGCAGAGTGGACATTGACGGCAGAAGTATGATCCGAACGATCATTCTCACAAAATAAGAATTTGGAATCAACAAAAAAGGCGCCACTGGCGCCTTTTTTTGTACAAAGTGAATCTCTAAGATTTAAGACTTCTTCATCTCTTTCTTCACGCAACAGCTTTTCGGATCTTTTGCCGCTTTCATTTCCTTCGAGCATTTAGCATCACCTTTTGCAACACAGGCTTTCATTTCCTTTGTAGTGCAAGCCTTGTTGGTTTTGGTGATTTTTGCCATACAGCAAGCCTTTGCCTTTGTGGCTTTGGCAGAAGTCGAACAGGCTTTATCTTTATCACAAGCCATCGTGGTGGACGCAGTTGCCATAAAAGCGCCTAATGCCAGAAATAATATTGTTTTACGCATTGGTATTCTATAGATTAGTTATACAACTCTCTCAATGATGGTTTCAAAAGAGTACTTCTAACAGTACTCCCACAAAAGACAAGATTGAACAAAAACTTACGCTTCATTCAACTGTTTGTTACAGCTTAAAAGTTCTACTTAATCCCTTTCCTTAACAACTACGTTTTACCCTTTTTATTGTTAGCAGATTTATCAAGAAACAAATCAAACCAATGAAAAATTAATGCCCAGGTTAAAGATTGAATAATTACTGGCATTATATTAAGTTTCTCCCCGAAAAGATAATTTATGAGGAGGTAAGCAAAGAAGTAGAAAAGCACAGAAAAAATGTATTTCTTTTGTTTCGATGACATATTTTTCTCTACTAAATATTTAATTGTTTCAACTAAGAACAACCACCTAAACAACCAATAACAGTCTGCTTAAGTTGTATATTTTTATGGAGTTAAAACAAGATAAAACACATTTTCAACCATAATTAAGTTTATTATAAAGTATATTTTAATACTCTTTTTTATTTGGAATGGTTTGTGAGAACTATTTCCAACAGTAGTCGGTTTTCAGGGGCTGTCTGAAAAAGACGGAGAGCAAAAATTTTTAAAGTTTATAACGAGATCGATCGTCATGACGCGCGAAGAAAAAGAACAATCCGTAGCAGAACTTACCGCAATTATGGCAGATGCTTCGAGCATCTACTTGACTGATTACATGGGCTTAACCGTTTTTCAGGCAACGAATTTGCGTAATGAGTTTCGTAAAGCAGGCGTACAATATATGGTCGCCAAGAACACGCTTATCGAGCGTGCCATGAGCGATAAGGGTATCACCAGTGATCAAATCAGTGCTTCGCTGACCGGACAGACTTCTTTGGCATTCGGTTTTGAAGATCCTGCTGCTCCGGCTCGTGTACTCAAAGAATTTGTTGAAAAGAACGAACAGCTCAAGTTCAAGTTAGCTTGGCTCGACGGTACGATCTATGATAACACCCAACTCAAGACTCTCGCAGCCCTTCCGACTAAGAAGGAATTGATGGGTATGATCGTCGGTAGCATCCACGCTCCGATCTCGGGTATCGTTGGTGTTCTTGGTGCTTTGCAACGTGATATCGTCTATGTACTTGACGCTATCGAGAAAAAACGCGCAGAAGCAACCGCATAAATAATTTTACGCACTAAGTAATTTAGCTTCAGTTTCTATCACACGCTTTATAAAGGGGCAGAATATGGCAGATATCAATTCAATCGTTGAAACAATCTCAAACCTTACACTTGGCGAAGCCGCTGAGCTTAAGAAGGCTTTGGAAGACAAGTTCGGCGTTACAGCAGCAGCACCCATGATGATGGGCGGCATGATGCCGGCAGCAGGCGGAGCAGCGCCAGCAACCGAAGAGAAAACCGAATTTGACGTTGTGCTCACCGAAGGTGGCGCACAAAAGATCAATGTTATCAAAGCAGTCCGTGAAGCAACTGGCTTAGGACTCAAAGAAGCGAAAGATCTCGTTGATGGCGCACCGAAGGTCGTCAAAGAAGGTATTTCGAAGGCAGACGCTGAGGCTCTCAAGAAAAAACTTGAAGAGGCAGGCGCCAAAGTCGAACTCAAATAAGAGTACGATCTACGCTTTTAGCAAAACCCCGAAAAGATTCTTTTCGGGGTTTTGCATTTATACAGATTGGGTTGTTTTGCAACACAAATCAAATCCCCTCGTAAGCATCCAAAAATAAGCTTTCTGCCGTTGGTTGAATTTTCTGAACATCCAGCGCTACTAACTATTTGGAACCGTCTTTCTTTGTTTTCCCTTGTTTATACTCTTCGATAATATATATTCAATGACGAAAAAAATACTGCTTACCATCTTAGGCATACTCTTTGTTTCCGGCTCTGCAAGTGCCCAAACAAAGGATGATAATGTCCTGACCACGCTTCGCTCCGAGCTTGATCGCGAATATAGCGTCCTCAAAACCCAGACAGTTGCTCCGTATTTTATCAGCTATAATCTTGGTGAAGAGCAGAACGTAACGATGGTCGCAAGTTTTGGGGCACTCCAACGCAGTGACTCGACGTGTTCGCGCACCTTACTCATTGACCTTCGTGTCGGCGACTACCAACTCGATAATACCCACCAAATTCGCTCGAATGGTGGATTCTTTGGCGGTGGCGGTTTTGCGGCGGCTAATTCACGCCAAGCCCCTATCGAGAATAATACTGAAGCACTTCGCATTGCGCTATGGCGCGAAACTGATGCTGCGTATAAATCAGGCAAAGAACGTCTCGAACAAGTAAAGACTAACAAGACAGTGAAGGTCGAAGAAGAAGACTCTTCAGGAGATTTCTCAAAAGCCCCATCAGCTCCGGCACATCTATTCGAACCGGCGGTTAATATGAGCGACTATTTCAAGAACCGTCCGCAATGGGAGGATAAGCTTCGAAATTATTCGGCACTATTCCGTGGGCAACCACATATCTATGAAGCAAAAGCTGTATTAACGGCAAGCATCGTTCGCAAATATTTTGTCTCTACCGAACGCTCGGAGATGGCATCGAATCAGATTTATGTTCGCTTAATGATACAGGCAATGACCAAAGCCGGTGACGGGATGGAATTGCCCCTCTATAAAAGCTATTTTGGCTTCAAACCTGAAGATTTACCATCGAATGAAACAATCAATGCTGACATCAAAGAAATGATTGCGACACTTGATAAGATGCGCACTGCACCCATCGTCGATCCATATACCGGTCCTGCAATTCTTTCCGGTGGTGCTTCGGGCGTATTTTTTCACGAAATTTTTGGTCATCGCATCGAGGGTCATCGTCAGAAGAATGTCAATGAAGGTCAAACTTTTAAGAAAAAAGTTGGACAAGAAATTTTACCGAAATTCTTATCGGTTTATTTCGACCCATTGCAAAAAACTCTTGATGGTTCTCCATTAATGGGTTGCTTTAGTTTTGATGACGAAGGTGTCAAAGCACGTCGTGTTGACGTGGTGGATAATGGTATTTTCAAAAACTTCTTGATGAGCCGCTCCCCTATTGATGGCTATCCCGAGTCAAATGGTCACGGGAGAGCTTCGCCTGGCAAACGTCCGGTGGCACGCCAATCGAATTTGATCGTCTCAGCTCAGAATACAGTTTCCGATGACTCACTCAGATCAAGCCTGATAGCTGAATGTAA
>JANYDV010000029.1 GCA_025363505.1 Bacteroidota bacterium | reverse complement strand
TGTCTTTGGTCCGTTGTGGGTCAGTTGACCACTCAAATTCTGCAAACCATCATTGCCCGCGGCAAGTGTTCCGTTGAAAGCACTGACATCAACACCTCCGTTGACTTCATTGCTATTCGAAACCGTCACGGTAAATGTATAGGCGGTGTTCACTTCAAATACGGTTGCTGATGTCGAGACCGTCACTGAAGTTGCACTGTTTGATGTGGCACAATGGCAAGTGCAGCCATTAGCATCGCCCGGTTTTTGGGTAACACCCGTCATACCGCCTGAGTGTGAGGTGGCATAATCAGCAGCAAATGCTAACAAGCAAATAAACATGGCTGCAACAGTAGCCGAGCGCCAGCGACGATGGATGTAAGTGTTAAATTTCATAGGATTATGGCAGATCAAAAAATCAATTAAAAGGTCATAAATAGTTACCCTTCTTCTGTGTTATGACACGGAAGGGTGAGTGTTTGTGACAGATTACAGCAAAAAAAAAGGAGCAATATTCAATAAAAGATAATGTGCCATATTTAAGAATGGATTTTTTTGGCACTCATCGAGCAAATCCTTCTGTTGTTTTACATTCACATCCATTCTATTATTATGAGTTTCCCAAAGGCTTTTACTGATGCTCTTGCATTTACTTTGAAATGGGAGGGCGGATATAGTAATAACATTCATGATGCGGGCGGCGCTACTAATTTTGGAGTAACTCACTCTGTCTATGATACCTATCGACACTCCAAGCATTTGCCGTTTCAAGATGTGAAGAACATTACTCCCGAAGAAGTGAACGATATTTACTATAATAGTTATTGGAAACAAGCAAAATGTGAAGCAATGCCCCCGAAGATTTCAATGACTGTGTTCGATTTTGCGGTCAATAGTGGTGTGGGACGTGCAATAAAAAAATTACAAACAGCAATTGGAGCCGAACCTGACGGCGACTTCGGAGCACACTCCATGCAACTGTTGCAAAATAAAATTACACAAAGCAGCGAAGTGAGTGTCGCGAGCCACTATCTCCAACTCCGAATAGATTTTCTGACCAGTGTTGCCCAAGCGAACCCGAAGAACAAAACCTTTTTGAAAGGCTGGCTCAATCGCGTTAATGATCTAAAGAAACTCATCATCTCCGCCCCGACTGTATGACCATCAGTGGCTTTACATTTATCCGCAACGGAATTACTTACGGTTATCAATTTCTTGAAGCTATTCAATCTATTCTTCCAATATGCGATGAATGTATAGTCGTCGTCGGCAATAGTGATGACGACACTCGCGAAGCAATCCTTGCATTGGGGTCGCCCAAGATCAAAATTATTGATGCAATATGGGACGACAGCAAACGCGAAGGCGGTAGGGTTCTTGCCGATCAAACCAATATCGCACTCGATCATATTACCGGTGACTGGGGCTTTTATATTCAAGGCGACGAAGTCATCCATGAAAAACACTTGCCCGAAATACATGCGGCGATGCAAGCAAATCTAGACGACAGGAGAATTGATGGCTTGTTGTTTCATTACCGACATTTTTACGGTAGCTACGATTACATTGCCACTTCGCGTGATTGGTATCGTAAGGAAATCAGAGTCATTCGAAACGACAAAACCATTCGTTCTTGGCGTGATGCGCAAGGGTTTCGCAAAAACGTAAACGGAAAAATGGTAAAGTTACGCGTTAAGCAGCTCGACGCCTTTGTCAATCATTATGGGTGGGCACGCCCCCCAAAAGTGATGCAGTCGAAGAACAATTATTTTCGAAGACTCTGGCATCCCGATTCCGAAATACATGAAACAAACGTTGATAGTTTCGACTACTCAGGTATTGACGTTCTCGAACAATTTACTGATTCGCATCCGGCAGTAATGGAAGCATTTATCAAACGGGTAAATTGGGAATTCAAACCCGATCTGACGATCAAACGGTATTCAGTAAAAAATCGTATTTCAAACTTCGTTGAGGGTCTTACCGGCTGGAGGATGGGGGAATATAAAAATTACGAGATTATAAAATAATTTGAACGAGTTATAATGGTTTTACGTCAACCAATTTATATTCTCCACGTCCATTTTGGTCGATAAATTTGCAGATTTTTTTTACATTGTTACCATAAGTCCAGATCTCAACCGGTTGCTCGCCGAGTAAAAAGCTTCGTTGAATGTTCGTTGGCGGTCCGAAGAGAATATAAATTTTACCCCGGTCGGTCATTGCCCCATCAAGTTGTCGTGGGTTACGTGCAAAATTGAAATACGCATAATCTGCACGATGATAAAATTCTGCCATTCTTTCATTATAGGCAGTGTTCGGGGATGGGTCTTGTTTTTTCCAGTATTGATAGAGTTTTTCGAGTTGGTCGTCTTTCGAACCACTCGAAATATTCGAGTATTCTTCTTCGCTCATCAGATATTGCATTGGCGGAATGGCATCACGAGGGTTTTCTAAAGAAAGCGGCATATTATGCCATTCCAATGTCAGCGGTTGTTTAATCGTCCGTGACTCCGCCCCGCTATAGACACGAACTACTAATTCATATTCCCCTTGATCGAGCATCGCGCCCGCGATACGAAAGAGTGCCAAGCTGTTGTGAATGGTGCTGTCATTTTTTGATTCAAAAACATAGGTGACAATACTGTCAACTGTTTTGATTGACAATATTTTATCATTCAAGATATCCTGAATTGATATTACTTGCGATGTAATGATACTTGGTTTAAAATTTTTGCGTTGAAAAACATCCTTCGTTTGTCTGAATGTGATTCGAATACTATCTATGGCAATGTTGGCAGGCATTGCGATCGGGATGCAACCCGAAAGGTCACGACCAAACTCGCTCAGCTCGCCCCAATTTCTGCTGCTATTTATGCGGCTTGCCGTATTGAAATCAAACAAAACCGGATCACCAACGCCAATATATGAACTATCACTAATAGTGATCGAACGGCGCGGAGTGAATGAACGTAATTCTATATCTTCGGTATTGGGTTTATCAGCCAGGCGCGACAAGAACCCATCGCGAACCTCAGTATGCACTTCTATCTTTCGTGGTTTACTGATATTGCTGAGGGGCAGACTTACCACACGAGAATTCCAGGCGTCTTTTGAAGTTGTTTCTAAAAAAATGGATGCAAAAATTGTGTCGCGAAGGTTTTTCGAAGCAAGGACCGTGCCGGTATTTTCTTCACGGAGTTCGATAGAAATATCACGAACAGCATAATACGCTCCGCGCGGAGAGAGCGACTTATCAGACTTCACAAATGAGAACAACGTGTTTGCAGTGTTCACATACACCCGGAGCGAGTCAGTTTCGGGTAATTGACGAGAGATGATCGTCAGTTGATTTCCATAATCAAAATAGGTTCGCGAGTCAAGCGCGAAACGTTGT
>JANYDV010000319.1 GCA_025363505.1 Bacteroidota bacterium | reverse complement strand
GCCAGTTCGAACCGTCGATCTGGCTTGTTCTTGAGCAACCTCGATGTATTCCAATCGATCACTCGCAGCGACTTTACTTTCGAAAGGGTGTTCACCAGTTCGCTGACAATACCGTCGGCGAACCAGCCATTATCACCCGTCGGAGATAAATCATCGAAGGGAAGTATCATCAAACTCTTCCTACCGTCAGTATCTTTGACGAGTGTGAGAGTCGGAGCTTGTGTCGCTTCGAGACCAAGCTTACCTAATGCACGGATGATCGAATCAATATTCGTCATCGGTGCACGTTGAATTCCCGCTAACTGATACTCAAAGTCTTTTGTAAGTTGAACGGGTTCTAGATCAAGTGGTAATATTTTTTTTCTTTTCTCGGAAGCAAGAGATACTTCTTTTATCACATTATGTGATTCCAAAGATGAGGGACTCAGTAGTACAATAAATGCTTTACAGTTATTTATCGCTTCGACAATCTCGCTTGACCAACTCGAAGCGAGATCAATTCCTGATTGATCAATCCAAACCGAAAGTCCGGCAGAGACAAGCAGCTCCGTAAGCTGATCAGCTTTTTCTTTATCTTTTGATGAGTATGAAATAAATATATCAGCCATTTTTTTTCGCTGCCTCTTCAGCTTCTATCTTTTCCACCATCTCCCGCGCCGCTTCCCACTCCGCGGTACCTTTGAGCGTACCGATGCCGTCGTCTTCATTTTCCAAAAATGATTTCAGCAGCCGGATATGTCGATATCCCGCCTCGATGGCCTTCAGGAAGGTCACAAGACCGGAGGTGTTGTCCTTCAACAAACAATGCAGACCGGCAGTGTTGTAGAGCGATATTCCATCCCGGAGATTTTCCAGCTTTTTTGCAGCCGCTCTTGCGTCGTCATGCCTGTCTGCAAAATAAAGGAGCACCGCATGGTTAACGCGTTTTCCTTCATCGACCGGAAAGAGCTTCAGCTGCTTTTCGTATTTCGGGATTGCAACTTCCGCCCACTGCTTCTGCTTCTCCTCTTCCTTTGCACGATTGCAGACAAGGACAAGATTCCAGAGAGCACCAAGATAGTCCGGCTTTAACTTCAGCGCCTCTTCATAAGGAGCAATTGCCTGCGCATCCTTGCCTGTGTTCCCATAAAAGAACCCCAACGCAAAATGACTTAGATACTCCTGCGGAGCATTTCGGATATATTCTTTCGCAACTTGTTCGGCCTCATCATGCTTGCCCTGAAGCATCAGGATCGATGACAGCGGACCATTCACGCTCCAGAGATCGGGCTTGAGGCGGCGAGCTTCCTCAATGAGCGCAAGTCCCTCTTCAAGTAGCTTCAGATCGCGGTTGTAACCGCGATAAAGAGTTGCCAGCGCAGTCGCTTTTGAAGAGTATGCCTGCGCATATCCCGGATCGAGTTGCGTCGCTTCGTACCAAAGCTGCGCCGCAAGCTGAAAGCCTTCTTTTGTTTGGCGGTGAAAATACTCGACCCCTTTCAGATATAACTCATACGCCTCCGCATTCTCTGTTCCACGCTCGGTAAGTTTTTTCTTTTCGTCGGAGGCGAGATGTATTTTCAGACCTTCAACGACTTTGAGCGCAACTTCTTCTTGAAAATCGAAGATGTTATCCATTGTGCCTTTCATTGAATCTTGCCAAAGGTAATCGCCGGTATCTATATCAAGAAGACGCGAAGTGATCTTAATGTTGTCTCCAAACTTGCGCACATCGCCTTGCACGAAATAGCGGATCGACATTTCACGTGCATAGGTCGTAAGCTGTCCTTGATAACGCTTGAATTCTTTCGTTGACTGATTATCACTGACTCGTAGCGCTTTTACGTTTGAAAGCGCAGAAATGAGTTCGCTCACAATTCCATCGGCAAACCATCCGTTATCACCTGTCGGAGATAGGTCTTCGAATGGAAGGATCATCAGTGTTTTGCGTATATCCTTCTGCGATACTCTATCTACACCATGTCTATGAGCACGAATGATAGCCTCAAAATCAGTAATCTTGACTCGCTGCAATCCTGCAAGAGGATACATGAAGGATGATGGCAATTCAATCCTTTGAATTTCAACAGGCAGAATTCTCTTTCGTGATTCATTGGCAAGTGAAAGTTCTCGCAGTACATTCTCCGAGGCAACCGAATCAGG
>JANYDV010000305.1 GCA_025363505.1 Bacteroidota bacterium | reverse complement strand
AAAAGGATACTCTTTGGTTAATCGAGAATAGTAATAGAGGGCGGAGTCATTCTGTTTGGCATCTTCATACCCTAGTCCTATAGCATAGATTGATCTTGCAGCAACATCTTCACGAGGGTATGTAAAGACAATAGCGAGTAATGAAGGCTTTGCAGATTCAATATTTGATGACCGCAACCCCGCAGAAGCACTTCTGAATGCAACCTCACCCGGTGAATCTTTATCTCGTTTCCCCCCATATTCAAGCCCTGCTTGTTGTGCATATATTGTTTCGCCAAAATTGTGCGACAAAATAGCGATTAACGAATCACGCTCTTCATTTCTTCCTAACTCATGATCAAGTTGAACCCAAGAAAAAAGTACTTGCGCTTGAAGTCTGGTTGTGGCAGTATCAGGATGGGAATACACATTTGCAAGTGAAGACTTATATTCATTAATCGCATCGGTATATTCATCAAAACTTTCCAAAGCTCTGCCAATTTCGAAATGTGCTTTTGCTTCTATACGATGCACACTATCAATAAATCTTGTTGTATCCGCAAAATTAATAGAAAACACATTGATACCGGAAGTTTGCTTTTGCTTCTTCGTTTTCTCAATGATACTGTTAATTTTTGTTTCTTCCTCCGGAGTGAAAGTATAATTTTGTGTCGGACTCCATTTCGCCCCTAAAAATTCACGAATAGCATCATTTCTTAACTCGGCAAGTACTGTTTCCATCATAGTATTACCGGGGCGACGGAGTTTTCGCAATAACTTTTCTAGCGTATCAATTCTTGTCAGTTGATATTTCCACTCGGCAAAACGAGTAAGAGCACGCATCCGGTCATTGACGAAATCATTCATTTCCGGTGTAGAAAAATCTTTGGTGCCGATAATAATGTTTGCTAATCTCGCGGCTGAATCATATTGACCTGTCTCGCGAAACAACTCTGCTTGTCGAAAACGCGACCGCGCCATGATCGCCTGGCTCACATTGCGAAAGGTTGTATCAAGTGCCGCATAAGCAGATTTAATCGTAGGCATCGTTATTGACACAAACTCCGAAGTACGGATTACATTCTGCACTTTCGTACGAGCCTCTAGATCGGCTGTATATGTTAATTCATATTGTGACGATGGCGCCGTCGGTGTATATCTCGTTTTAGATACGACTTCCGAAAAGGTTTTTTTTGCCTCATCAAATTTATTCTGACGGCGGAGCGATTCGGCAAGTGCAGACATTGCCTCACCTTGGAATGTGATATCAGTGGATGTGGTGACTGCATTTCGAAATGCTTGCTCCGCTTTCGACCACTTCCCACTTACAAAAAATAATCTACCCCGATCAAATTCAAGTTGGGCATAGGCTAAACCACTAATGCCTTCTTCGGCAAAGAGTAGTTCTTCTGTCGCACGGTCATAAGTGTCATACGATGACGAGACCAATAGATCGGCAAAAGTTTTATGGATGTCAGATCGTAAACGTGTTTCACCGCTGGTTTGATGTTTGAGAATTGTTTCCAGCGATGCTGTTGCCGAATCCGTTTGTCCTGTTTCTACTAACGACTCAGCAAGCAACATTCCTGTCTGATCAGAATATTTTGTATCGGGATAGCGATAGAGTAATTCATAAAATTTCCGTTTCGAACCCTCATAATCATTCTTATAGAATAAGGCTTTCCCCACGATAAATAGAGCATCTTCGACATATTTCGTCGGCTTCTTATCAGCGAGAATTTTTGAACCCAAAATTATTGCCGAGTCAAGGTGTTGTGAGGCGGCGCCTTTGATCAAAGCAACTTTCGGTTTCGAGACAAGATTAAATGCAACAATTGGTACGCCATGCTTCCGACGTATCAAATATGTTTGATACTCTTCCTCAAGCCAATGGTGAGTGTAGGCGGTCGCAATAGCGGCATTTTGGGTCGAAGACTCAGCTGACAATTGCTCTTCGTAAATATCTAAATGCTTTTGGGCAAGATAGAGCACATTAAAATACGTCGTGACATTATGAAATGTCGAGCACGATACTAAAAACACCGAAGCTATCAGCGCGACTCTCCAGTATAATACGATATCACTTTTTCTTCTTGTCATTATTCTTGCAACGACTTTATATTTCAGTCGGTTCGCCGAACGATCAGGATGTAACAATTTTTACACTGCGAAACCAATTTTTATTAATTTCCACTATTACGATTAAGTCTTAATTGTGCTTTTATTAAGACTCAGTCTGAATTGTCGTATATTTGTATCGAAGTAATCTACTGGATTAAAGAATGATACGGAAAAATATAATAATTGTTTGTATTCTTGTGATCACTGCAACCGGGGCTTTTGCAAACCGGAGGCATTTCTCTTACGTATATGAATCTCCTGTGCTGCCTCGTGGCGGTCGTGAGATTGAGATCTGGAATACCCTTCGTACTGATAAGAATAAATTCTATCGTGGCATAGATCATCGTGTTGAATATGAAATGGGGCTTGGCTCGGGCTTTCAAACTTCACTCTATCTCAATCTTTCGACTGAGGCGACCGGCGATCCGATTACTTGGGGGAATGAATTGAGCATTTCAAACGAATGGAAATTTAGCATCAGTGATCCTACTGCCGATGTCATTGGCAGTGCTATTTATGCTGAATGGACCCTGAAGCCTGACGAGACTGAACTCGAAGCAAAAATTATTCTCGATAAACATTTTGGTGATTTTCTCAGCGCCGCAAATATTTCTTTTGAACATGAAATACCTGGGCACGGCTCGGGTGGGGCAAATATTATCGAAACTGTTGCTGCATTGAGCTATGTCATCAACAATAATTGTTCATTTGGTTTCGAAGCGCGTCATCATACGATCTCTGAAGAAGATGTGACTACTTCGGCACTATTCGTAGGACCGACATTTTCGGTAAGCGACAAGTCTTGGTGGGCTACTATTTCCATTATGCCTCAGATTGGGCTTGGGAACAATAAAGAAAACACCTCCAGCAATATTGAACTCTCGAAACATGAAAAAGTTGAGGCAAGAGTATTATTATCGTTTGAACTATGATAGGTCTCAGAGCCATCATTAATAAAGTTGGGGCATACCCGCTCCTAATCGGGATGGCGTTTGTGTGGGTTTCCTGCATGAGCGCTGTCCCTCATTTATCAAAGCAACAGCTCGATGATGCAAAGAGCAAGCATATTGATCTCGAAGCCGGCAGAAGAACCTATATCAATAATTGCTCCGGCTGTCACGAACTTCATACACCCGCCGAATTTAATAAAACCCAATGGATGCAAATCTTCCCTAAGATGTCACAAAAAGCACACCTCTCAATATCCGACAGCACCGAAGCATTAGCCTATCTTTGCGCAGCAGCAAAGCCAAACGAAGTCCAGTAAATTAGTTACTTCCGTTTTGCTTTTACTTTCTTTGCAATAGTTTTTGATTTCTTGGCTACTAATTTTTTCTTTTTGGGAAAGACATATCCTATTGCTTGATCTACGGTTTCGATTGGAATGATCTCTAAGCCTTCGAGAATTTTCTTTGGGATCTCGGTGAGGGTCTTGCGATTTTCTTCGGGAATGAGTACAGTCTTAATTCCCTCTCGTTGTGCGGCAAGCAGTTTTTCTTGTAAGCCACCGATCGGAAGTACATTGCCGCGAAGTGTAATCTCGCCTGTCATTGCAATATCGCCCCGTGCCGCCTCGCCTGTCAGTGCCGAAAGCATAGCCATCGAAAGCGCAACCCCGGCACTTGGTCCATCTTTAGGTACTGCGCCCTCAGGAAGATGAACGTGAATTTCTTTGCTCTTCATAAAATCGGGCTTCAAACCAAGCTCTTTAGCGCGTGAGCGGATAAAGCTCAGTGCCGCCTGAGCCGATTCTTTCATCACATCACCAAGCTGCCCGGTAAGTGTCAGGCGTTCGCTGCCTGTCATTACTGTTACTTCGATAGGAAGCACATCACCACCCGTGCTCGTCCAAGCCAAGCCCATCACTGCACCAACTTTAGGTCCTAACTCCTTTTTCCCGGTGTTATATTTTGGAACACCCAGATATTCTTCCACTTTTGCTTTATCGACTTTAATAACAATATCGGTATCGATAATCAAACGATTGCTCACAACAGGCTCATCACCGTTCATTGTTGCTTCGAGTTTGCCCTCTTCGTTGACAGCTACTTCTGAAAGATGATCTTTGTCTATCACAACAGGCATCTGCGGAATCTGCTCTGGATGTTTAGTGTACATTATTGTCACGACCTCATGGGCGGCTTTGCGATTGATTTTTGCAATCTTACGAACCAGCTCGCGCACACCGGCTTCCTCGGTATAATGACGAATGATATGCAATAACGCTTCGTCACTAATTCGGAGATTGTGATCAGAAAGTCCGTGATTGAGTAATTGCGCCGGAATAATATGACGCTTCGCGATTTCAAGTTTATCGTGTTCAAGATAACCATGAATTTCAATCAGCTCCATACGATCAATCAATGGCAATGGGATATTATATGCCACATTCGCTGTCGTGATAAAAAATACATTTGAGAGATCATAATCAACGTCAATGTAATGATCGTTGAATGTATTGTTTTGTTCGGGATCCAACACTTCAAGTAGCGCCGAACTTGGATCGCCCCTAAAATCCATAGACATCTTATCAATTTCATCCAATAAAATCACAGGGTTCGTCACTCCTGCTTTTTTCATTGATTGAATGATCTTGCCCGGCAATGCACCGATATAGGTTCGGCGATGTCCTCTTATCTCAGCTTCATCGCGAACACCGCCGAGTGACATCCTTACAAACTCGCGACCAAGCGCTCGTGCAATTGATCGTGCGAGTGATGTTTTACCGACACCCGGAGGTCCGACAAAGCATAAAATTTGTCCACGCATTTTCTCCACCAAATTGAGCACAGCAATATGCTCAAGAATTCTCCCCTTTGGTTTTTCAAGGGCAAAGTGATCGGCATCGAGTACTTCTTTGACGTTGGCAACGTTAAAGTTATCAATCGTTTTTTTATTCCAGGGTATCTGTGCAATCCACTCCAGATATGTTCTGATCACACCTGCTTCGGGCGACATCGAAGGAGTTTTCTTGAGTCTATCAAGCTCTTCGTTTGCTTTTGCTTGAATCGCTTCCGGCAGTTTTGCCTCGTTAAGCTGTAAGACCAGCTTGCCAAGTTCGGGATGTTCTTCGAGTGAATCATCGCCCAGTTCTTGCTGAAGCATTCTGATCTGCTCTTGCAAAAAATATTTACGTTGCGATTTTTGAATTGAAGTCTGTACCTTCTGATCAATATCGCGCTCTAAACTAAGAATATCTATTTCAGAAGCAAGTAGCCCACTGACATGCAAGTACTGCTCGCGAATATCGGTCAGTTCGAGTATATGCTGCTTTGACGGAAGATCCTTACTGAGATGTGCACCAATGTAAAACAAACGACGGCGCGGATCGGTAATGTTATCAAACGACATCAGCACCTCGGGCGGATGTTGCGGTGACGAGCGAATATAATTCTTAAACTGCTCCGATGTATGGCGCACCAATGCTTCAACCTCAGCTGTTGCAGCTATTTCGGGATGAATGACTTCTATTGCCGCTTCAATATGCCCTTCGAGATTCATATAACTTTTGGCATGGGCTTGTTCGAGACCATCGACGAGGACTTTGACTAAGCCATTCGGCAAGCGAATAATACGCACAATTCGAGCAAGCGTACCATACTTGAACAATTCTTCTTTCTTCGGCTCATCAACGGCAGAGTTTTGCTGCGCTACCAGAAAAAGATAACGCTCGCGAGCCATCGCTGACATCGTTGCTGAAAGTGATGATTCTCTACCGACAAGCACTGGAAATATCATATACGGAAAAATGATGACATCACGAAGTGCCAGCACGGGAATGCGTGCGGGGAGGTTGGTCAGATCTACCGTATCATCGCTGGAAGTAAGCGTATTAATATCAATTTGCGATTCAATGTTGATCTGTTCGGCTTTTGCCGTTGATACTGATTTCTTTTTCGTTGTTGGTCGTGCCTTTGCCATAATTCTCAATAGATAAAAGTGCCGGCATAGTGCCGGCAGATAATATAACACAATTTTACAGAAATAGTCTTTACGGATTTTAAGGCAGAAAGTTATATTTAGACGATCATCTTAATGAATTGTCCAAACAAATAATCGCTTTCGTGCGGACCGGGTGAAGCCTCCGGATGATACTGTACGCAAAAAACAGGGTTCTCTTTATGGCGGAAACCTTCGACCGTATTATCGTTCAAATTCAAATGCGTGAGTTCACAGAAATCTGGCATTGTTTCCCAATTAACACAAAAGCCATGATTTTGTGAGGTGATCTCGATCTTGCCTGTTGCCAAGTTCTTCACGGGATGATTCGCCCCCCGATGACCAAACTTCAATTTATAGGTTTCACCACCATAGGCAAGGGAGATTAATTGATTTCCAAGACAAATACCGAATGTGGGATATTGCTGATATTTGAGCAAGTCTTTCACAGTCTCGATACCGTCCTTAACAGCATCAGGATCCCCGGGACCATTTGAAAGGAAAACTCCATCAGGATTGAGTTCGCGAATGACATCAAAAGGCGTTGTGGACGGTACAACTGTTAATCTTGCACCATGATCTGATAGCTTGCGAAGGATATTGAGCTTGATACCATAATCAATAACGACAACGTGAGGAGCCTTATCCTCTTTTGCTTCAATGGAATATATTTTCTTGGTTGTTACACCTTTTGTGAGGTCAAGCCCTGTCATTACGGGTAGCTGCAATGCTCTATCAACTAATGCTTTGTCACTCACTGACTCGACAGAAACAATGCCGCGCAACGCCCCTTCTGTTCTCAGAATACGAACGAGCTGTCGGGTGTCTATACCTTCGATAGCAAGTATGTTATTCGAAGCAAGGTAATCGCCAATACTCCACTCGGAACGCCAATTAGAAACAATCTCTGAGTTCTCTCGAACGACGAAGCCTGCAACTTGTGGCACACTGCTTTCGAGATCTTCAGAGTTTGTACCATAATTGCCCATAAGTGGGTTAGTCATCGTGACGATCTGCCCGGCGAATGAAGGATCAGTTAGGGTTTCCTGATATCCGGTTAGAGCCGTCGTGAAAACGACCTCACCGCCACTTTGTACTGTCTTGGTAGAGCCAAATGCAGTGCCTTCGAATACTTTCCCGTTTTCCAGAGCTAAGCGTGCTTTCATTCCGATATATATTTTGTCAGTTGATAAAAAAGGCTCCCTTTGACAAGGAGCCTTTTGGAAAATAGTCTATTTAACTGATAACAATCATCAGTTCGCCATTGCCATTTCTTTCTTTGGCACAAACACTTTCGCAGCCTCGAAGCCCCCAAACAAGATACCACTAAAGAGCAAGTCGCTCATTAGGCTATTCTTATAGAATGGAAGCGCCAAAGTATAGCTTTCGATCATCCCTGCAAGTGTATGAGGATATTGATGATAGAAAGGTAAAAATGCGAAGTTTGTCACCAAGAAGAATGCAAGTGATCCGCCGACCGAGACTCCGATAAATCCGAGCAATGATGGCTTTTTTGCATAGAGTGCCCCGATGAGCAACACTACAGCATACGATAGATAAACCGTAGCCATTTGCTCAAAGTCATAAAACCCTATAACAGCGTCACTCAAGAGCATTACTGCAAGCGGCACAACATACCCCCATTTACTTCGCCGAAGAAATGCCCCGGCAAATAGTGTCGTCGCAAGGACGGCATTGAAGTTGTAGATATGGAGCGAGCTAAAGAGCAAGCGTGTACCAATACCAATTGCGACCAGCGCAATGGCAAGGATATATTCCGACTTGGTTTGGGTGTTTGTGTTATTCATCTTAATACAAAAATACGAATGATTTAGCGTACAACAGCAAAGAACGCCGGAGCGATACCACAATTTATAGTCTTTTTTAAAGAATGTGTAGAAATATTAAAAATATCTACAACATCATTGTGCGTAAAATCAACTGCTGTACCCAAATAGAGCAAGTTCTTTATTGCATCAAAATATCCGCCATAATAGGGATGTGTGAATAATCCATCGGTTGTAACAGTATGACTTACAAGATCAATAACCTTTACACCGCTTGACAAGAGCATATATGCCTTATTCCCTGCCGGTACTATCTGATAAACAAAACTCACTGTATCGAGAACAATAGAATCTACGACTGCCATTGTCGTGGGATTGACAAAGAGTATCTTCCCTGCAGTTTTCGGCGAATAGTTACCCGATGTTTGAATCACGAGCACTCCGCGGGGAGTATCAACAATGATTTGCTGAGGTCCTTCGCCAATGTACTTTCGTGTGCTGAGAGTTTTCGAGACCGGGTCAATCTTGAGTAACTCATTAGAGCCAGTCGTGGCAAAGACATTCCCACCCATCAACACAATAGAATTTTGGCCTACATTGACATTGATGGTTTTTGTAATTACATCTGTTGTAAGATTTACCACAGCAATTTCATTTGTATAGTTTTCCGAGACCAACGCTTCGGTCGCAGAAATAGGAAGAATCTTCCACGGTGCACTTCCCGATGGGAAAGAAATCGAATGGTGTACTGCCGACGAATCGGGATTAATCACTTCGATCTTTGCCGAGTTATCCAAAACAGCGTACAGTTTGCCATTGATATATTGCAGATCATTTCCAACGTCACCTAATGGCTTGAGAAGATCGCGAGTCAGCGTATCGTTTGTATTATTAAGTACATCAAGACTTGAATTGCTCGAATTAAAGTTACCTTGATTCAAGATAAAAATGCGATCGCCTTTCGAGATTGTTTTTGTATCGCCGCCATCGGTGGTACTTTCGCAAGATACAAGACCGAGCGAGAGAAAGAGTATAAATGCAAAGTATTTTTTCATTGTCGTTATTTATATTATGTGACTAATTCAAAATGTTGTTTGGTTCGTTGAATCTAACCAGTTCAACTCCGAGGCGAAACATTCGACCCGGCAACGGAAAGCTTTTAATCTCCTCGTATTGTTTATCAAAAAGATTATTGATCGACAATGAGATAGTTGCTTTGCACTGTTGAAAGAAAGATATTGGCGCAGAAGTATAATCAACATTCACCAGTACTACTTCCGGTAACTGCTCGATATTTGAAAGATTTGTGTAACGATGCGCACGATAGAGCAATGAGGCAGTGAGATTACCAATATCTAAGATTCGTGAACTCAGCCCTACATTCCAACGACGTGGTGTTGAGTATGGCAGTTCGTGTCCATAATCAAGTGATTGTTGATTTGTGTTTTCCGTTCTTTCGAGCGTCAAGCCCCCACGCAAACGCCACTCGATATTCTCGTTCTTATTGAGTATCAATTCAGTACTCATTTCCAGTCCGAACGTTCGGACAGCAAGCAGATTTATCGGTGAGAAAATAGCATTCGCCCCGGGCGTCCAAATAATCTGGTTTCGAAGTGCATTGTAAAAACCGGTCGCTTTGATGCTCAGCATTGGGTTAAAGTGCGAGTAATATTCCGGCACAGCTTCTGCCGAAATTTCAAAGGCATCCCCTTCTTCAGGGAGCAGATTCTGATTTCCTCCAACTTTCCAATACAACTCGTTAAATGTTGGGGCATGATAAATTTTTGTGTATGAAGTGGTGAGCGCGATATGAAATTCAGGCGTCGGAAAGAATAATTGTTGCAGGGTGATTTGTGGCAGGAGTTGTGGATCGTCATTGCCTGTATATAGTTCTGTCTTGAGATACCCGAGTACTGAGAAATTATTTAATTGGTAGCCAAGTCCGAGATTAGAACGATAGACATTTCGTAAAATAAGCGAATCAGGATTGCCGATAATATTCTCATTACTAATCAATGTATAGCGATGAAAAGAAGCCGTCCCATAAAAATCAAAATACTCCCAAAAGTGAGTCTTGCTTTCCCAATCGAGCGTGTAGTTGTGATTGGTATATCTATCGAAAATCTTTGTTTGAGGATTAGTATAAGTCTCAAATAATGACTGAAATGACGTCTTAAAGACATAGGAGAAATATTCTAACGGACGATGGTCGAGGGATATACCTATCAAGTACTGTTCATCAAATTGAGTTGCGTCCGGCGAACTTGTACCTCTATATGAGACGGTATTCGCACCCGGGATTCCACGATCTGCTTTGGTATAGAACATAAATGTCCGTAGCGCGATCTCCGATGCAGGAGTATAATTTAGGTCGATCGATACATTCGCCAGTTGTGCGTTATTATTCTCTCTGAGGATACTAACCGATGTATTTTTATCGATCACTTGAGTAAAAGGATATTTTCCATCTGCTCCAGAAAAAGAAATTCCACCACTCACACTAAACACTTCAGAAATTTTTTGTACTAATTTGAGATACGAATTATGCTCGGCAACTCTAAAACGATCATTATAACTTGTAATGCAAGAACCTATCGTGATATATTCTACTCTATCATTAAATGCCAATCCCTCAAGGCGAACAATGCCGAAGCCATTATCAGCGGCACCACTATTAGCAGGGGCACTATTGAGACTGATCGTATTGAGCAAATTTATATCTATCAATGCTAAGTCACTCAGGCTATGCTGTGTGTTCACTAACTTGATACCGTTATATTCCACTGAAACGAACTCCGCCGGAAGACCCCGAAACGTTGCGAGTGCAATACCACCAAGCGAACCATATGACCGAATATCAAGCGATGGGCTTATAAGAGCGGCACCACTGGAAAGTAATTGTGAACCTGTAAGTGTTTTTATTTCTGATGTAGAGACTCTATTTAGTGAAGCAGAGTCATTAATGTTATTCGAATCAATAACAATGACATCACTGCCCAGGGTATGGCGTAATGACTGTGAATAACTCACAGAACAAAACAGAAGAACAACAGATATGAAGAGAGTCCTTAAAAACATAAAGCTCCTATGCCTCACACGAAGTTGGCATAGGAGCTTTTAAAATCTTACAGTACGCCAAGCAGCGCCTTGCAAAACAAGAAGATCCTATCTCCAGCCTCGTACCTCGAAGGCAGATGATAAATATAAGCATTAGGCAGGTCTCCTGGCTCCTCTCGAATCGAACGATTTTTCCCGGACGTTACCGGTATAAAACAGCACGAGAGTTACAGTTGCGGGTCAGCTCCGGATTCAAACCGGATTCCCTTTTCATCCATGGTAGTTCGTTCAACCACCACAGACACCGTCAGCTTCTACAATGAACAATGTGTCACAAATATACAAATTTGTGGCGACCGCCCCTGATAATTTGTAATTTTGCCTAATATCCAAGTTCAAATGTTAGCATTTACTATCAGAAAATTATTTTATTCGATCCTCATCATTTTCGGAGTGATGAGTGTGATCTTTTTTGTGATGAACTTACTGCCCGATCCTGCACGTATGATGCAAGGTCAACGAGCTGATATTTCGACTCAAGCAGCAATACGCCACGAACTTGGGCTGGATTTGCCAGTTTGGCAACGTTATGTAAATTTCTTGGGCAAAACTGCCTCCGGCGATTTCGGTCGTTCCTATACATCCAACCGCCCCGTGCTCGATAGCATTCTCGAACGACTTCCGGCAACTGCAGTACTTACACTCAGTGCGATGCTTGTCGCGACGATACTGGGAATAGGCATCGGTATTTTATCGGCGGTCAAGTCGTACTCGATACTCGATAATATATCGATGGTCTTTGCACTGATCGGTATATCCGTGCCATCATTTGTTTTTGGCTTGCTCGTTATTATTCTTTTCGGTTCTCTCCTTCAGATCTTCCCTATCTCGGGCTTTGTAATACAAGATGATGCAAAATGGTATGAATTTTGGGCATATCATTGGGAGTATCTGGCATTGCCGATGTTCACGCTTGCACTGCGCCCTATCTCGATCATCGCTCGTGTGACTCGTTCAAGTATGCTCGATGTACTTTCGAGTGATTATATTCGGACGGCAAAATCGAAAGGTCTTTCTCAAAAAGTCGTTATTTTTCGTCATGCTCTTCGCAACGCCCTTAATCCGGTTGTCACGACGATCGGCAGTTGGCTTGCCGCACTGCTTACCGGTGCGTTCTTTATTGAATATATTTTTAATTGGCCGGGTGTTGGCGCATTAGCATTTGATGCGATACCACGTTCAGACTTCCCGACCATTCAAGGCACGGTAATGTTCTCAGCGGTAGTATTTGTAATCATTAACTATATAGTTGATATTCTCTACGCTAAACTTGATCCGAAAGTAAAACTGAATTAATATGGCAGAAATACCCATCAAGCAATTAGCCGAAGCTGAAATACCGACCGAGAAGTCTCGCTCACTTTGGTATTATTCTTGGAAGCGTTTACGCCGCAATCGCCTGGCGATGGCGGGGTTTTATGTGACGATCTTGATCATTTTGATCGCGATCTTTGCAGGAGTGCTCGCCCCGCAGGATCCGAATCTTCAGATTCTCGAATACACCACCAAACCCAGTGGCTTCAAAGGAAATGTGATCTTACGAACCAATGACATTCCCAATCAAGACCCTGTCCCGATACCTATTCAAAGTTTTCTCGTTAGCAATGGTGAGATCACGATGATCACTGACGATGGCTCGACACGGAAGCTCCCTGTTTCCAAACTTGCCGGTTCATCTGAAAGTCAGTGGCACAAAGAACCACATTTCTATTTAGGCACTGATCGCTATGGCAGAGATATTCTCTCACGATTAGTCTTTGGAGCCAGAGTATCCCTCACGGTTGCTTTCTTTTCAGAATTACTGAGTATTGTGATCGGGGTTTTATTTGGTGCTCTTGCCGGATTTTACCGTGGCTGGGTCGATGAGTCGGTCAGTTGGCTCACTAATGTTTTTTGGTCTATTCCACCGATCTTACTGGTTATCTCGATCTCGATCGCACTTGGTCTTGGTTTTGTCCAAACCGTATTTGCAATTGGTATTACCGGCTGGCCAGATATGGCACGTATCGTTCGAGGCCAATTTTTTTCGCTTCGTGAAACAGAATACGTTGAAGCGACACGCGCTCTTGGACTGGGAAATATGCGAACAATTTTTCGTCACATTTTGCCAAACGCAATTGGACCGATTATCGTCATTGCGACAGCAGGCTTTGCGACTGCCATTATCTATGAAGCTTCTCTCTCGTTCTTAGGTCTGGGCGTACAGCCGCCGACCTCAACGTGGGGACAAATGATCTATGATGGATATGGGTACATCG
This sequence comes from Bacteroidota bacterium, assembly GCA_025363505.1. Taxonomy (GTDB): domain Bacteria; phylum Bacteroidota; class Ignavibacteria; order Palsa-1295; family Palsa-1295; genus JAFDZW01. Next base: position 770 of record JANYDV010000305.1, on the reverse strand, counting down.
CCGCCGGATCAAACTGGGGGCTAACGATCTATCCCGCACTGGCAATTATGCTCGCAGTTTTTGCGTTCAATCTATTTGGTGACGGGCTCAGAGATGCGTTCGACCCAAAACTCAATAGATAACAGCTGAAAGATTTCAATTCATTACTCATCACACTAAACAGAGCAATGGCATTACTCGAAGTAAAAAACCTCAAAACGTATTTCTTCACTGATGATGGCGTTGCCAAATCGGTCGATGATGTTTCTTATACTGTTGACCGTAAAGAAACGCTGGGCGTTGTGGGCGAATCCGGTTGTGGTAAGTCAGTAACGGCGCTTTCGATTATGCGTCTCATTCCTACTCCACCGGGGAAGATCGTTAGCGGCGAAATTTTGTTCGACGGGCGCGATCTCCTGAAGCTCTCCGACGAAGAGATGCGGAATATTCGCGGCAACAAGATCGGGATGATCTTCCAAGAACCGATGACATCACTCAATCCGGTGTTCACTATTGGCAATCAGATTGAAGAGTCGATCATTCTTCACCAGAAGGTCAGCAAAGAAGAAGCAAAGAATCTTGCGATCGAGATGTTGAAAAAGGTCGGTATCCCCGCTCCGGAACAACGATATAAAGAGTATCCCCACCAGTTATCTGGCGGTATGCGTCAGCGTGTGATGATTGCTATTGCACTCGCATGCAACCCTGCAATTCTTATTGCCGATGAGCCGACAACAGCGCTTGACGTAACTGTACAAGCCCAGATTCTTGAGTTAATTGGCGGATTACAA
>JANYDV010000283.1 GCA_025363505.1 Bacteroidota bacterium | reverse complement strand
ATACCCGAAGCGATGGAACAAGTACTGCTCAATCAAAGTCGTATCCACCCTCTAATGACATTTCTGAAGCCGGTTTCTTCGGCAATTGCTATTGGAACCGGCGGACCTTTTGGCGCTGAAGGTCCAATTATCGCCACCGGTGGTGCACTTGGCTCGGTCTTTGGGCAACTCATTACATTAACAGCCAACGAACGGAAAATTTTTCTTACCGCCGGCGCTGCCGCAGGTATGACAGCTATATTCGGCACACCGGTGGCAGCTATTCTATTATCTATCGAGTTGTTGTTGTTTGAATTTAAGGCACGATCTATTATTCCGGTTGCATTTGCCGCCGTTACTGCGGCAGCTATTCGAATTGGATTCGAAGGAAATACTGTCGTGTTTGCAATGCCAACTCTTCAACAACCCAGCTCTTCTGCTTTGGCAATCTATATCGCAATCGGGGCAATAGTCGGAGTCTTTTCGGTTTATGTAACGAAAGCGGTATATTTTATCGAGGATTTATTTGAAAAACTACCAGTACATTGGATGTGGTGGCCGGCTCTGGGTGCAATTGCTGTGGGTATCTGCGGGTATTTTGTACCCCGCACACTTGGTGTGGGATATAATAATATTATTGATATACTGGGGCACAACCTTTCCACACAAGTTATTTTAATATTGTGTACTGTAAAATTTATCTCTTGGAGTATCTCTCTGGGGAGCGGTACTTCGGGTGGTACGATGGCACCCCTCTTTACGATCGGTGGAGGAATGGGGACAGTTTTTGGCGGAGCTGCACTTTGGCTTTTTCCAATGGCAGGAGTTGATCTTCGTATTGCCGCTCTTGTTGGGATGGCTGCATTATTTGCCGGCTCGACACGGGCGCTCCTTACCTCTGTGGTAATGGCTTTCGAAACAACTTTACAACCAATAGGTTTACTGCCTCTGATCGGCGGATGTTCTGCTGCCTACTTAGTCTCAAGTATGATGATGAAGAATACCATCATGACCGAAAAGATCGCACGCCGAGGAATTCGAGTGCCAAATGATTATCAAGCTGATTTTCTTGATCAGATTCTTGTCCGTGATCTCGGACTTGCACCGGTTATCACACTTCGTAGTTCACAAACGCTCAAAGAAGTACGCGATTGGATGACCTCCGACAACATCGATGCTTCTCATCAAGGCTATCCTGTTCTTACTAATGGGTTTATTATAGGTGTTGTAACTCGTCGAGATATCCTTTCGAACTCTATCAATGAGACAACTCAGATCTCAGAAATAATTAAAAATCGCCCAATATGTGTTTTTGATGATTGCACACTTCGACAAGCAGCCGATCATATGGTTAATCATAACATCGGTAGGCTGCCGGTAATGAGAAGGTCTGCCCCGACACAACTCTTGGGAATCATCACTCGCAGTGATCTCCTTAGTGCCCATAAAAGAAGACTTGTTGAGCATTATCAAGAAAATGAGCGTCACAGTTTTAGAGAGATTTGGTCACCCAAAAAAGAGGAAACATGAGGAGAACAAATCCTCGATGGAAAAAGGAAACGCCTTGCCACGCAAGTGAGGAAGGGGTTTTTAATTTACTATCCAATTTTTTAATAAATTCTTTCCCTTGGGGGCTTACCACCATGCAAGCTGAATAAATCTTCCGTTACGAATTGCCAACGGCGAACGCGATGAATGATCAATAATACTATAATCAAAAGTCCCCGTCACCCTCTGCCGAATAATATCATAATCACTAACGGAAACCGCATTCGGTATTTTTACAATATTTGTGTCACCGGCTGTTAAGATATACGATTGAGTAGGTGCATCATATTTATATTTCCCATAATACGTACAACCGGAATCAATGTCATACGTACCGGCATGAATTGGTTTTTTAATAAAAAACGTTAGTGATTCATAGCCATCGGTGGGCGATTCATCTGTTCTGGCATAAATTGCAAAATAATCGGGCTTAATCCCTTGTCCCAGACTATTTCCGAAACCGTGGAAATAGGCACCCGAAGTAAATTTCGAAGTCAAATTGTTTCCTGAGACCTCAGCAGTCATTACTTCCCCGCCTTTTCCTCCATTCTTATAAAAAATATCGGTAAACGATCCTTCTATAAGATGAGTAGTTTTTTTCGACGAATCTTCTACCGTACAACGAAAGATACCCGAGAGTCTGCCATTGGTGACATCAACTTTGGTGATCTGCAGTAATCCTTTTTTTAATCTTAATACAGTTGTATTGGTAAGTGAATCATCAAATTCATAACTGATAGACATTGGTCCTGCGGTGGCACTATCACCGAGATCTCTGAGTTCATAAATCCCAACGGCAATGGCTTTGTCCAAGAGTAAGAATTGTACATAGTTCGTATTCGCATTGAGATCAATATTAAAGAAAGAATGATAGCCCCGATCAGTATAATATCGGTACTCTTCTTCAAGTTCATCGCCATAATAGTACTCAGCATAATTCAGATTATCGGCGAATGGATATTGCACACCATCAAGAAATACTGTGGTTTTGCCCGGCGGTGCGAGAGGATGGGTATAAACGATCTGTGTATCCGAAGGAGTCGGCTCAGAACTACCGGCGCATCCCAGAACACAATATATTACCAAGAAAAGGAAAACCCGGAAGTATGTATTGAGTTTTATCATACAATTAACAGTAACATTATTATTGCTAACATCCTCGGTATTTATTGGTTCGCAGGTTCTGATCGCTTCATTTTTTCGGAACCCCTTCTGTCATTTCCCAAGACTCAACCTGTCAGTTTCAAGACTCAGGGGGTTGATCTGCTGTTGGATACCCCGCAGATTTTTGGCTGATTTTTTGGATTTTTCGAGACTCGACCACTCCAGTTTCAAGACTCAACTTACTTAATTGCTCACCAGTACCCGCTCGGTTTGCTTGATCAGGTTCTCTTTTTGGATCACAAAGTTCATTGTTCTGCCCGGAATGCCGAATGGTTTTACCACCAGTGGCAACGGCGACTGCCTTCCCGAAGTGTGCGACGCTCCCGAGCCGCCACCATCCATTGCTCGACGAACTTCTTGCGCCGTCGAAAGCACCAATTGTGTGGCGAACTGACTGAAGTCTTTCGTTGGTCCGATGATCTCCGGTCCTTTTTCGCCGACCAAGCCCAAGCCACCGGTTTCAAACTTGATTGCGCCCGTTAAGCCACCAACTAATGCGATTACCGATGCGGCACTTGCCGCACCGGCTATCAGATCAAGCGGAAAGGGCAAGCTTACGATAGCATTATAGACAGCCGCAGCTGCTGCAGCGACACCCTTCGCGGCGGCGAGTGCCAATGTTGCGGCTTCTTCGGCAAGCGTGGGCGCGATTCGAGCCGCCGAACCTGCAACCGTGCCAACGGTCTTACCTTCTTCCGTTGTGAGGGTCAGTAATAGCTCCGCCGCCTTCTGACGAAGGAAATCACCGAGCCATTTCTCACCCGCAGCCGATGCTTGCTCATAACCCGACTTCGCCAAGCGACCAAATGCCGATGATGCCGAGGTATTTTGAGATGCCTCGAATTCAGTGCGGTTTTTCGTCAGTAATGCCAGCTTGACGTTGTACTCGCGGCTGTCGATCTCGCCTTTGCGCAACGATTTCGATAATGCCTGACTTTCTTTGTCAAACGACAACTTCTTGTCGTCAAGCTCTTCTTTCGAGAGTGCTTTTTGCCGCGAAAATGCCGACGAAGCGATGTCGATCAGCTTATCGGTCACTTCCCGAGCCGATGCCAACCGTTGCTCGTCAATCTTGCGCTGTGCTTGTATTTCTGCAATACCGGCGGCAATTACCCCGTCGTTATATTTCTTGATCTCATCCTGGAAGCCAAGCACCGCATCCTTCGACTGTGTGATCTTCGTTTTCAATGCGTCTATGACATCCTCTGCTGCCTTCGATGAGATCAGCACGGCAAGCTTGATCTGATCGTTTTCTAAGACGCGCTGTGCCTGCGTGATCTGCTCGCGCACGATACCGAC
>JANYDV010000182.1 GCA_025363505.1 Bacteroidota bacterium | reverse complement strand
TGAAATCACGATGAGTTTTCTGCTTCCAAAGAACTCCGTCGGTAAGGAGGAAAATATATTTAGATGACGCTATCGTCAATTCATTTATATGGGCGACCTGCCTTCAAGCAGTAATGATCTTATTCAAGAACTTGCCGATATACTGATTGCTTCAAATTGGGAATTAAAGCCTATGTTTGAAAAGCTTTTCAAGAGTGAACATTTTTTTGATCCTATTCACCGCGGCGGGGCGATTAAGTCGCCTTATGAATTTATGATTAGTGTCTGTCGAAAGATGAATGTTCCACTGACCGAATATGAAGCAGGAAGTTTTTGGTATTTCGGAATGGATACCGGACAATTTCTCGGTAAGCCACCCAATGTGAAAGGATGGAATGGTTATCGCGATTGGCTTAATACTGCTACACTCCCCAAACGAATTAATGACATCATTCGTGATCTTATTCTCAATGGGTGGATCAAAGGGCAATTGATCAATCCGCACAATGGAGCTACATTTGATGGCATTCCTTATACTGATCAGCAAATTACCGATTGGGCAAAGCAATTTGATTCCTATCAGAATAATCTCGAATCTCTACTTTCTCAAATGAGCGATTTTCTTTTCGCAATGCCGCTCTCTTTGGTCAGAATAAAAGAAATCATCAATCGTGCCGGCGTTTTGCACACGTATGAATGGTCACGATTAGATGAGCAAGCAAAAGTGCAGCCTTTGAGAAGATTGATCTTTGAATTATTAAGTACCCCTGAATTTCAATTAGCATAACCCCAACGACTATGAAACGCAGAGATTTTCTGAAGACGATACCGCTCGGAGCCGCTGCTACCGCAATTCCTTTTATCGTAGGCTCGCGGAAAGCAGAAGCATTGATGAATTCGCCGCTACTGAGTGCGCTTTCTAATCCACTTGATACTAATGACCGTGCTCTGGTCATTATTTTCCTTGAAGGTGGTAATGATGGACTGAATACCCTTGTCCCATTCGAAGACCCATTGTATGATCTCAACAGAAAAAATCTAGGCTTTACAACTTCGGCGGAAAAATCGCGATTAACATTTAAAGTCCGTCCCGATTTGGCATTCAACCCCAATATGAATGCGCTTGAGCCACTTTGGAAAGAAGGGAAAATGGCAATCGTCCAAAATCTTGGTATCGAAAACCCGGACCTTTCTCATTTTCGTGGGCTTGAGATTTGGAATTCTTCGAGTGATTCAGATCTCATAATCCCGACAGGGTGGGCAGCAAGATATTTACAAATGCTCTCTCCCGACTACCCCGCTACATTGCCAACCGATCCTTTGGCGATCAATATGGGTACGCTTGGGAGCCAAATATTTCGCGGAAGCACATCAATGGTTGATGTACAAGTCCCTAATCCCCTGAGCTTTACAGCCGCAGCAAACATTGGTGATGATCCACTGCCAAATACCGAGGGCGGCAACGAACTTGGTTTTGTGCGCGAGATCGTTAATATTTCAAATGTGTATGCAAAACGATTTGCAGAGCTATTCCCGGCGAGCGCACAGAGTACCGTCCAATATCCCGATACCGATTTTGCTCGAAATCTGCAGCACATTGCTTGGTGCATTAAGTCCGGAATAAAAACGAAAATATACTTTACAAATCTTATTGGCTTCGATACACATTTTAATCAACATTCAAAAGAGACCGATAGCAGTGAGGGACATGGATTGTTGTTACGAATACTCTCGCAAGCGCTGGTTGCATTTCAGCGCGATCTTGAAGGGTTGGGTATTGCCGATCGCGTCGTAACTATGACGTACTCCGAATTCGGACGCCGCGTGAGTGAAAATGGTGACTATGCAAGCGGCACAGATCACGGCACTTCGGCACCACATTTTGTCATTGGTACTTCGGTCAATGGCGAACTCTATGGGCATCATCCCGATCTTGCAACACTTGATAAAAATGGTGACCCCATTAATGAATTCGAATTCCGCCGCTACTATGCCGCAATGCTTGGTGATTGGTTTGGACTTGATGAGTCTCTTCGGACCTCAATCCTTAGTCCCGGAAGAAATCACGATCCTTTCGATATCGTATTCCCGATCAACGGCACTTCGCAGACGGCGCATCTTATTGATCGACTAAAAACATCAGTCACAACGCCTCAGAATACCGCGACACCATTCTCCATTAGCGTTTCACCAAATCCTGCGGGTCGTGTATTGACAACTCAGTATGTCTCCTCAGCAAACTCACCAATAATATTAGAACTCTTCGATCTTCGAGGTCGAAGTATTGAACGATTTGTAAAACCGCCATCAATTGGTATTCAATACCACAGTTTTGATACTCATTTGCTACCATCGGGAGTCTATTATCTCCACATCCGCTCCGGTTCGATGGCAGAAACTGCGAAATGCATTGTGAAGCATTGAGTCAATAAAGTAAAAAGACCTTTTCGGTGCAATTCGGCGTTAAATGCGATTCGTAAATTATACTAATCAGTGAGAAGATTACTCCACGCCGAAATACAAAGCACCAGACTCGAAGAAGCCGAGGCAGCATTGCTGACTCGGCGGTTTCCGGTCATCGCTATATTAGATAATATCCGAAGTCTTTATAATGTCGGCTCCATTTTTCGAACTTCTGATGGGGCAAGAATAGAAACATTATTCACAACCGGATATACCCCTCATCCTCCGCGCAAGGAGATTGAGAAGACTGCACTCGACGCAACGCGAACGATCCCTCATCAGCATTTTGATACCGTTGTAGAAGCGATTGCCGAAGCACAGAAACGCGGGTTCACTATTGCTGCTCTCGAACTTACCGAGCAAAGCCGTTCGGTCTTTGATCTCAAGCAATCCGACTTTCCTCTTGCAATAGTGATTGGTAATGAAATTACCGGGGTGAGTGATGAAGCGTTGCAACGTTGTGATCTTGCGATTTCGCTGCCAATGCTCGGAGCAAAACATTCACTTAACGTTGCGGTTGCCTATGGGGCTGCGCTTTATCAATGTGTAAGCGTTTTTCAGAATGAGTTAGATCGTTTTATCCCTGTCTCGAACATATAAGAACGCAACCGACTCCGTTGCTTTATGGTTAATCCTCGTTGATGCAAACCGTCGCCAAAACCTCAACCATCAAACTGCCACAGCTGGCAGTGATAAAACTTGCCTTGCTGGTCATTTCAGTATTGGTGGTGATTGGCGTACTTATCTATAATGATCGTCTGGTCGAACAATTAAAAGTTCGCGAGCAACGTGTCGCTCAACTCCTCGCCTCCTCACTTCGATATTTTCAAAACACCGATGATTTCGATGCAACACTCTATCAGGACGTGGTGGACTACGTCCGGAATTCCGGAGTACCGATGATCATTACCGATCGCGATAATGAGCCGAGTTACGAAGTGAATACGTATCGGCAGTTTAATATTAATATTCCTTTTGATTCGATTATTCCTAAACAAGAACGCTTAGCGCTTCTTAAAAATGAAATCGTTCGGATGGATAATATCTATAAACCTGAACGTATTACCTATACTGACCCGAAAACCGGTTTGCTATCAGTAACAAATTATATCCATTATGGAGATAGTATCATATTAGCGCAAATCGAACGGATGCCTCTGATCGAATTGCTGCTCGGTATCGTGGTCGTCGTAATCGGCTATTTGAGTTTTGCTTATTTAAAACGTAGCGAGCAATCTAATATTTGGGTTGGAATGTCACGCGAGACAGCGCATCAACTTGGCACTCCGCTTTCAAGTTTGCTCGGCTGGACGGAAATGCTTCGGTTAAATATGAATGACCCGACGGGAGTAGCGAAGATCGCCGATGAGATCAACAAAGACATTGAGCGGCTCAACAGAATTGCTACGAGATTCTCAAAGATCGGCTCGAAGCCGGATCTACGAGAACAAAATATTGTATTAGTGGTCTCCGGAGTAATGGGGTATCTCGAAGACAGGATGCCGAAACTCGGGAATGCTATTGCATTCTCACTCGAAACCTCACACGACGAAATTCCGGTGTTACTCAATCGAGAACTCTTCGAATGGGTATTAGAAAATTTGATAAAAAACGCAACCGAGTCAATCGAATCACAAAAGGGAAGTATCACCGTGAAGATCGATCATCAAGAAAAGAATAGTCTTGTCATTATCGATGTCATTGATACCGGCAAAGGACTTGATGCGCGCCGCCGCAAAGAAGTATTTCGCCCCGGATATAGCACAAAGTCGCGTGGTTGGGGGCTTGGCTTGACACTTGCCAAACGTATCATCGAAGAATACCATCACGGAAAGCTTTTTGTCAAAGACTCTGCTCTCGGGAAGGGCACGACATTTCGGATACGCTTAGCAAGTAAGAACAACGGATCAGTTTAATATTATTCTATGTCTCATTTGGTATTATCACAACTTACCAAAACCTATGCCGGCGGTAGTGATGCTGTTCGGGGTGTGTCATTTATGGCAACCCAAGGTGAGTTTATTGTGCTGGTCGGTCCCTCCGGTTGCGGAAAATCAACGACGCTACGTATGATCGCCGGGCTTGAAGAAGCGACGAGTGGTGATATATTGATCGGTGGCAAACGTGTAAATGATCTGGCTCCCAAAGACCGTGATGTCGCAATGGTCTTTCAAAACTATGCTCTCTATCCGCATCTTAGTGTTTACGAAAATATTGCTTTTCCGCTTTTAATAAAAAAAACTGATAAAGCAATTATTGATCGCGAAGTTCGGTCGGTGGCTGAACTTCTTTCTATTAATCGACTTCTTGATCGCAAACCAAAAGAGCTTTCCGGAGGCGAACGGCAACGTGTCGCACTTGGTCGTGCGATCGTCCGCAAACCTCAAGTCTTTCTCTTCGATGAACCACTTTCAAATCTTGATGCCGCGCTTCGAACGGAAATGCGCGCGGAATTGAAATCACTCCAACAGCGTCTCGGCACGACGATGGTCTATGTCACCCACGATCAGACTGAAGCAATGACAATGGGGGATACTATCGTTGTGATGAATAAAGGATTAGTCGAGCAGACCGGCTCGCCGAGAGAAATATACGAGACACCAAAGACGGCTTTTGTCGCAAGATTTCTCGGCGCGCCGACAATTAATATGATCAAAGGTACGCTGAAAACAATAGGGGAAAACACACTCTTTACCTCCGGAGGTTTTTCTATTCCTATTGCGGGAATATCTGTAGAAGACAACAGAGAAGTGTTCCTGGGAATTAGACCTGAGTCGTTTATGGTTGGTACTTGCTCAACCGACAGCAATGCCACAATAGAGGGGACAGTATTGTTGGTTGAAAGGCTGGGCAGTGTGACTCATTGTTATATTGAATATCCTTCTGCAGAACGCGGCAAAATTGCTGCAACGCTTATTCATCACGAGACCAAACCACAGATCGGTGATCGTATGAGCATTATTGTTCGAGAGCAAGGACTGCATATATTTGATGCAGCAACCGGTGTACGTTTATAGTTATTTATCATTATTCGTGTGAGCCTATGCTCACATGTTATTCATCTATAGAGAGAAAAAATGGAAACATCATTACATCCGCTATTTCAGCATCCGACAAACCGCGTCTCGGTTTTTGTTGATGGTGAAAATGCCTACTATGCCCAACGCTCGTTGGGATGGTTCTTTGACCCACGAAAGTTACTCGAATATTTTTCAGAAGGTGCAGCCATCGGCGATGCCTTTTGGTATGCTTCACAAAAAATGCCACCCGACCCACGCGAACAACGTTTCTACGGCTACCTCAACCACGCTGGATATACTGTTCGTGTAAAGTCGATCAAGTATTTTCGTGATGAGATTTCCGGTGAGCTTACTCGCAAGGCAAATCTTGATCTCGAAATGGCAATTGATTTATTCACGACCATCGCACAATATGATACTGCTGTGCTTGTGACCGGTGACGGTGATTTTGAACGAGCGGTCGAACTCTTGCGCAGTTATGGTAAACGAGTGATCGTTGCTTCGACCCAAGACACCGTGGCTCGCGAACTTCGCAATGCCGCGGGCAAACACTTCTTTGATCTTGCTGAGATTCGTTCATTTATCGAGCGTTTCACCGCCGCCGGCGACCAGTTCCAACGTGAGGATGTGATTCACCAAGTTGCACCATAATAGAAATATTGCAGTCACGGGCTCGGACTGCCAACTATAATGCCCGCCAAGACAACGCCTATAAAAAAAATTAAAAAACCATACTCCGCTCCTGTTTCGACAGGAGTGGAGGATGGGTTTTTGCCTTCTTCAAAAAAGCCAATCATCATTCGTGGTGCTCGTGTGCATAATTTGAAGAATGTCTCACTCGAACTTCCTCGGAATTCATTTATCGTATTTACCGGTGTCAGCGGCTCGGGCAAATCATCCCTTGCCTTCGATACGTTGTATGCTGAGGGTCAGCGAAGATATGTCGAAAGTCTTTCGGCATATGCGCGGCAGTTTCTTGAGCGAATGCAAAAACCGGACGTTGATGCACTTATTGGTATCAGCCCGGCAGTAGCAATTGAGCAAAAGACGCTCATCAGAAATCCAAGATCGACTGTTGCAACCCAAACCGAAATTTATGATTATTTACGTGTTCTTTATGCAAGGATCGGTATAACATTTTGCTCTCATTGTGGGTCGATTGTTCGGAAGGATACACCCAGTAGTGCGGTCCGACATTTAGCGGATCAACTAAAAGACGGAGATAAATTTTACATTCTTTTTCCGATGAATCGCCATCAGGAGCATTCATTGGAAGACGAATGGGCAAATCTCAGAGCACAAGGTTTTTTTAGAATTACCATCGCCGGTCACGAACGTATTCTTGAGCTTTCGGAAGAACCGCCAAAAATGATTGCGGCGGAAAATGTTCGTGTACTTATTGACCGCCTCATTTGGCGTTCCGGTGATGCTGAACTTCGTTCGCGAATCGTTGATTCATTCGAAGCATCATTTCGCGAAGGTAAAGGTACGGCGATAGTTGCGAAACTCAATAGTGACGGCTCGACAGCAGAGTTTCGATTTAGTGATCGTTTCGAGTGTGCAAATTGTGGTATTCCGTATCAAGAACCTGAACCGAGACTTTTTGCATTTAATAGCCCTTACGGAGCCTGTCCTGAGTGTGAAGGTTTTGGGCGCGCTGTTGGTATTGATATGAATTTGGTTGTGCCCGATAGATCAAAATCGCTCCGTCAAGGTGCAGTTGCCTGTTGGACGGGTACAAAATTTTCGAGTTATTTACACGACCTCGAGCGTATTGCTAAACAAGCGAATGTTCGGATGGATATTCCGTATGCGACCCTAAGCGAGAAAGAACAGAAGATTATTTGGGATGGCTTTAGTCCCGGCTTCAAGGGCTTGTCCGGATTTTTTCACGATCTTGAAACGCAAACCTACAAACTCCATTTCCGAGTTATTCTTTCTCGGTACCGAGGCTACACCACTTGCCCGGTCTGCCATGGTTCACGGCTTCGTGCGGCAGCATTAAATGTAAAAGTTGTCGGAAAGACGATCTTCGATATTGTGAAGATGACCATTCGCGAAGCTCGTGAACATTTTGATGCTATCAAGTTGTCGGCACATGAATTGAAAATTGCCACACGGGTGATAGAAGAAATTACCAAACGATTGCGCTATCTTGATGACGTGGGTCTTGGCTATATTACTTTGGGGCGTCTCTCGAATACTCTCTCAGGCGGAGAATCACAGCGTATTCAACTTGCAAGTTCGCTTGGTGGTGCACTGACCAGCACATTGTACGTACTCGATGAGCCGAGTATCGGATTGCATCAAAAAGATAGCCAGCGTTTGTTGGGGATATTGTATCGTGTTCGTGATCTCGGAAATACTGTTATCGTCGTTGAGCATGATGAAGATATTATTCGCGCTGCCGATTATATTGTAGATTTTGGTCCCAATGCCGGAGAGCATGGCGGGGAGATTGTTTTTTCGGGTACGATAAAGGAAATGCTCAAGTCAAAACCTGACCGTTCATTAACTGCAGGATATTTGACAGGCAAAAAAGTAATACCTGTTCCGAAAAAGCGACGCCGAGTAAACCCTAAACTTTCAATCCGCATCAATGAAGCTTCGGAAAACAATCTGCAACATATAGATGTCAGTTTCCCGGTAGGAGTGTTTACCGCTGTGACCGGGGTTTCCGGTTCAGGGAAATCGACATTGTTACATCAGTGTCTCTATTCGGGGCTTCGTAAAGAAAAAGGTGAACCGGTGACCGACCTCG
>JANYDV010000104.1 GCA_025363505.1 Bacteroidota bacterium | reverse complement strand
CCCCCCACCCCCTCCTCCGCCAAAACCGAAGCCGGAACCGCCGATTGCAACTATCGCTACTGCTTCTCCGCAACGGATTGAGATTGTTGAGACAATCGTAACCGAGACATTTCCGTTATTGCCATATATTTTCTTTGATAGTGCCAGTTCTCAGCTTGCTCAGAAGTATGAACAGCTCTCGCCCGGCGAGCTTGATCGCTTCCGTTCGCGAGAATTGCCGCACACATCGCTCGACGCCTATTATCAGATACTGAATGTTGTTGGTAATCGATTAATCGCAGAACCTAGTGAACGAATAACTATTGTGGGTACGACTGACGGTACGGAGTTGGGAGCAGGGTCAAAATCAACTGCACTTGCAAAAGAACGCGCAGAACGTGTTAAGCAATACCTAACGCAAACTTGGGCTATCGAGCCTACACGTATTATCACCAAAACTGTTGTCACACCCGCAAACCCATCAAGCAAAGTATATGATGAAGGTGTTCAGGAGAATCGTCGTGTAGAGATCATTTCAACGAATGGAAAAATGCTTGAGCCAATCGTCCATGAAAAATTTTCACGGTACGATGGTTCGCCCAGACTTATTCCGTTTGTAATGAGTACCAAAAGTAAACAACCTATTACCAATTGGGAATTCAAAATTGCCGCCGGGGATGCTTTGCTCTATCATACCAACGGCAATGGTACACCGCCAACAACATTTGGTTGGTCTATTAGTAACGCCGATCTCCCGGCAATTGCACAAGCAAACGACCAGAAAGCAAAGTTGACAGCTACGCTTTCGATCAAAGATGAATCAGGCCTTTCGAATGTGAACACTTTTGATGTGCCGGTTTCTAAATCTCGTTATCCATTCGAACTTTCGCGATTGTCATTGGTGGTATTCGATTTTGATAAATCGACGATCAGTAAATCAAACCAGCAGATGATTTCGACATTCGTCTCTCATTCAATTAAAGCTGAATCGGAGGCACGAATAACCGGATCAACCGATAGATTGGGTGAACTTGATCACAATCAAGAACTTTCCCAAGCTCGTGCTGATGCGGTAGGCACACTGGTCAAAGCCGAAAATCCCGACGCCAAACTGACTGAAATAAAAGGAATCGGACCTGCTGAAACCGGTGATCTCAATGCCACACCCGAAGGGCGATATTATTGTCGGACGGTAACCGTGCAAGTGCAGACGCCTTTGAAATAAATTTATTTTCGGTGTTACTCTGTCGAAAACAACCTCATGCTGAACTTTCGGCACGAGGCTTGTCGTTTCAGTAACCGATAGAGAATCATTAATCAGATTACAAACATGAATTTTCCATTAATGCGTGGCAAAGCCACAAAACAACCACACGTTGCCCTTCCTGATGGTACATTTGAAGAAGAGCACGGTAGAGAAGGATTCTTCGGACGAGTTTCACATCTCTATCACGCACATCCTCCGACAAGTTGGACGCGTATCGAAGGGGCTCTGCGCCCACATGCTTTTGATCTGACAAAGCTCGAACCGACTGATCTCAGCGACCCAAACGGTTTGCCTGTCCCGATTTTGTATAATGATGATCTGATAATACTGATTTCTCGCCGCTCGGCACCGCACACTGCCTACTTCCGAAATGCGGATGGTGATCTGCTGTATTTTATTCATAAAGGCAAAGGAAGATTTGAAACAGATTTCGGTGTCTTGACTTTTGAGCCTGGGGATTATGTCGTGATCCCAAGAGCAACAACTTATAGGATGATCACGGAAACGACCGATAATTTTTTTGTGATGGTCGAAGCACATTCCGAAATTCTCCCTCCGACTCCGGAGATGAAAGGCTTGATGGGAATGCATGCTCTATATGACACGGGAGCAATTACACTCCCGGATTTTACAGAGTTCGATAAAAACAAAAGTGAGACAAAAGAATACGAAATCCGGATTAAACGCTTAGGCGAATGGACGTCAGTATTCTACGATTTCGACCCCATTGATATTGTTGGGTGGAGAGGTGATCTTACAACATTTAAGATTAATATGCGAGATATTCGCCCGGTGATGTCGCCGCGGGTGCATCTTCCACCACCTGTTCATACAACATTTACGATGCAGAACGCCGTAATCTGCTCGTTCTTACCCCGACCACTCGAAGAAGATCCTGATACTTTAAAAGTACCATTTTATCATCGCAACACAGATTACGATGAAGTGTTATTCTATCATGACGGCGATTTTTTTAGTCGTGATAATATTAAAGCAGCGATGCTGACACTTCACCCTCAAGGCATTCATCACGGACCACACCCAAAAGCACTTCGCAACCAGGATAAACTTACTCGTACCAATGAAGAAGCAATGATGATTGACGCGAGAAATCCACTCAAGATTGCACCGGCAGCTGAGTCAGTCGAATGGAAAGACTATTGGGCTAGCTGGAAAGAGAAAGAGCCTGCTGTTGGAAGTAAGTAACACGTAGCTAAAGAGAACAATGAAAGCTTGTCTTACACGGATGTCTTTGCTATTACTGATAGTGATGATTTCGCATTGTACTCTTATTGCACAAACAACGAAACCGATAATTGTCAATGTTTTCCCGGAGAAGGATAATCATCCCATTAGCAATTATATCTATGGCTCGAATGGTCAATCCGATGATCACCAGGAGAATATTACTGCTCGAAGAATTGGTGGCAATAGGTTAACAGGATATAATTGGGAAAATAATGCATCGAATGCAGGGACCGATTATCTCAATCATTCTGATGACTATCTTCCCTGGGTATCAGGTATTACGGGGGCTGATGCGAAGAAACCTGCAATAGTGATTACGGCATTTCATGACACCTCGATTGCAATGAATTGTTATTCGCTTGTGACATTGCAAGCTGCCGGGTATGTTGCCGGGGATATTAATGGGACCGTTGCACAATCCGAAACAGCACCTTCGGTTCGTTGGAAAGAAGTAAAATTTTCAAAAGGAAGTGCATTCCTTACTGTCCCTGATACCAGTGATATGTTCGTTGCAATCGATGAAGAAGTGCAATTCCTTGTAAACAAATATGGACACTCGAACGAACCTCGCGGTATCCGAGGATATGAAATTGATAATGAACCAGGGCTTTGGTCTTCGACGCATCCGCGTATTCATCCCGCACAACCAACGGTCGCAGAATATATCTCACGTTCATCTGCGATTGCTCGCTCAGTAAAAACTGTTGACCCAAATGTTGAAATGTTCGGTGGTGTAATGTATGGATATAATGAGTATCTCTCGTTTCAGAATGCCCCTGATTGGAATATATACAAATCATATGGTACCTATATTAATGCATATCTTTCGAATATGAAGGATTCGTCTGATAAAGCAGAGAAACGTTTGCTTGACGTACTTGATCTACATTGGTATCCTGAAGCACAAGGCGCAGACCGCAATGGGAGTCTCGTTCGGATTACACAATCGCAGGTCGCAGATTCGGGTGTTGCAGTGGCACGCGAGCAAGCCCCACGATCATTATGGGATTCGAGTTATAAAGAGAACAGCTGGATTGGTCAATATTTTTCTCCGGTTGCATTGTTGCCGTCGCTCAAGGCATCGATTAGTAGATACAACCCCGGTACCAAGCTTGCATTTACAGAAATAAATTATGGGGGCGATTCTTCGATCTCAGGAGCGATAGCAATGGCAGACGTCTTAGGGCTTTTCGGAAAATACGATGTCTATTTTTCGAGCTATTGGGGTTCACTTGTGAGTTATGTTTCTTCTGCATATAAACTCTATCGCAATTTTGATGGTGCAACATCTACGTTCGGTAATATTTCTTGTCAGGCAACTGTCGGAGATCCGGCGGCGGCATCAGTATATGCAGCAACTAATTCGAATGACAGTAGCTCGTTACATATCATGCTTATCAATAAAGGGTTTGCGGCATCTAATTGTAATATCACCATTAATTCATCAGCACAATATACTACCGCCGAGAGATACTCTCTTTTTTCGAATAGCCCTGAAATAATCCATTCCAAGTCGGTCTATCCGATTGCCAGTAATAGTTTAACATTTATAGCCGACCCACAAAGCATCACACACCTTGTCCTCAAAAGAAATGTACCTTCAAAAGTCGAGCAAGAAAAGCAGATACCTTTGCTCAATTGCGCAAGTGATCTCAACGGGGGTGTCTCGTTAATATATTATCGTGTTACATCGAATGCTTCTGTTCGAATAGTTGACTTAAACGGCAAAGTAGTAAAACAGTATGAGAATTTGAACGACTCAGGACATATTAACTTTGCCGGAGCGAGTGGGATATATGAAGTAATATTGACTGAAGGTTTACAGATGGCACATCAAAAAATAGTAATAACACATTGATGAATTTTTCCAATACAATCGTATTCATTACCGGTGCTTCCAGTGGAATTGGTCGCTCTTGCGCATACGCGTTTGCCAAAGAGGGTGCAAAACTCTTGCTTTGTGCGCGGCGCGGTGATCACCTGGTGCAGTTAACTTCTGATCTTGAAAAATTATATCCAGGCATCTCAATTCTAACGTTCGAGTTGGATGTCCGTGACCGCAGTGCTGTTGAGGATAGATTGAATACGTTACCCGATGCATGGAAAGCTATAGATGTGCTTGTAAATAACGCAGGACTTTCACGCGGCCTCGATAGGCTTCACGAAGGTTTGATAGAAGATTGGGAGGAGATGCTTGATACGAATGTAAAAGGCTTGCTCTATATTACTCGCACGGTTGTGCCCTGGATGGTCGCTCGTGCAAAAGGACATATCATTAATATCGGCTCCATCGCCGGGCATGAAGTTTACCCGAAAGGGAATGTATATTGTGCTTCGAAATATGCTGTTGATGCCTTGACAAAGGGTTTACGAATCGATCTCTTTGACACCCCCCTTCGAGTAACAACTGTTGACCCCGGGCTTGTCGAAACAGAGTTTTCGATGGTTCGTTTTCATGGTGATGAAGCTCGTGCTAAGCCTGTCTATAAAGGCTTCACACCATTGTCGCCTGATGATGTTGCAGATGCTGTTGTATGGTCTGCGTCAAAGCCGGCTCATGTACAAATTGCAGAGATCATTATTCTCCCGACTGCACAAGCAAGTGCGACCACCGTCAATCGAGTATAAAAAAGCCCGCTTTCAAGAGCGGGCTTTTTTGTTTCTATACAATGGTCTCTTTTTTCTTTCGCATCATCATACCGACACCAAAAGCCAATCCCAATATCGCAAGGATATTGGTTGCAAGTGAGATCATTTTGCCGGATTCATATTTATGATCTCTAAAGTTTAGTGTGATTGTATGTTGCCCTGCAGGAACGGCAAGTGCACGGAATGACCAGTCGGCTTTGTAGATTTTGATTGGTGTTTTTCCGTCAAGGGTTGCTTCCCAATCAGCGTGATAAGTGTCCGACATGAACAGCAAGCGATTTGTTTTGGCATTGACTTTCATTTCCACCGTTTCGTTCATATACTTTGTGATCTCAACGGTTTCACTTGAATCTATCGGATCTTCAGATGTTGTGCCAATTCCTTCGGGTTGCTTATCGAAGAACACCACATCTCTCGGATTGAACGCACCATCGCGCATCAATGTCAAAAACTCAATCGCAGGTTTGACTTCATAGCCTCTGACGAAGAATGCTCTTGGAAGCACAGCATTATTTTTCCAGACGACAGTTTGTTGTGGTTTGCCGTCACGTCCTTGGGCTTGTTCTTTTGAAATGAACACAGGTGTCATCCGTCCCTGGACAGAATCTACTGCACCATTTGCAATGACGTATTTTGTGTTGAAGAGACTCCAAACAAATGGATTGAAAATAACTGAGCCTCCGGTGTTGCCTGTTATATCAACAATATCTTGATATGCCCGGACTTTTGCCGCACTATATCCCCCAATCGTTTGAAGACTCCACGATACCGGTACGTTGGATGTTGGTTCGGTCACATCAAAAACTCTATAGAGTGATTTATCTTGTTTGATAAACTCGACATAATCGTGAGTTCGGAATGTTTCTTGATAATCACCGGTCGAAGTGATCTCCAGTGGTCTGCTATCAACTCTCCAAAGATCAATCACCGTCAAGCCAAGCACAACCGACACGGGGATGAGAGCATTTGCAATTTTGCCTCGAAGATACATCCACAAAGTCGCTAATGCCAATGCAGCGATCAATGTACACACAAGCGCATCATTGAGTCCCACATTAATAGCTGTTTCTTTGAGTGCATCGGGATAATTTACAATGGCTTTGTTGCTCGCGGCAAGACCGGATCGTAATGAGCTTTCAAGGATACTTCGACCGAGCAGAAAAATAACGAAGAGTCCTGCGGCAGCATACATTGCATAACTTGTAAATGTTGTTAATCTACTTTTTAACACTTTCTCGTCTTGGTGTTTGACGACTTCAATGATTTGTTGTAATGTTAAACCCGCCAATATCGGAAAGCACATTTGCATAAGCACGAGTGCCATCATCGGTGCTCGGAATTTATTAAATGTCGGGAAATAGTAGAACATCGGTTTGTAGAGCAACGAGAACGTCGAGCCGAACGATAATAATAACCCGAAGCCCGAGATGATAGCAAGTGGCAAGACGAGCCGATCTTTCTTCTTTAAGGTAAATATCCCAATCATTGCAAGGAAGAAAACGATCGAACCTGTATAGTTTGCGGCATCTGTTGTCGTCATCTGACCCCAATAGGTGGGGACTTTTGCACCTGGTTGTACTTCGGGTCCGTCATACGGCATCCGACCAAACCCAAACCAACCCGGCACAATGAACGTGATCATCTCCGCCGGACTAAATGAATACTCTGTTGCATAGTTCCAGTCCAAGCCACCGGTTTGCGAGGTGTTTTTAACAGGTGCTTGCTTTTGCGAGTTGTTGCCTTGCAGTTCTGATCTATCAACCAACGGAGATGCACCGCGAATTGAATAGGGGTCATAACCGAGGGTTGCAAGGTAGCGGTCAGCTGACATCGCAAATGCTGTACCGATCATGAGCAGTGCCAATATTCCGGTACGAAATACTCCGACGAGATTTCTTTTTGCTATGAGATCACTGACTAACCATACGATAAAATAAATGAGCACGGCGAGCAATTGATAAAATACCATCTGCACATGCGTTGATTCCAAAAGAAAATGGAATGCGATAGCCAAGACCGAACCCCAAAAAAGCATTAATTGCCACGGTTGTTTTTCTTCCCGAAGTTTTTCGATCGAGAGCAATATATATGGAAAGCACATCACCGCAAAGACTTTTGTGTTATGACCGATCATTGAATAGGTCATAATCCATGTTGAGAACATTGCGCTAAAGCCTACAAAGAGCGCAACCAAGTGCGAGGTCTTCCTGCCGAACCTCATCAAGAGGTACATTCCCATGCCGAAAATAAAATAATCCCAAATATGGATTAGGACATCGTTGCCGCCAAAGACGGCGACCGGGATATCTCTGATAACATCAAAGGCTCCATGAACCAAATCATACGAGCGCTTGCCGGTTGATAGGAGCGCCGCAAATGACGGCATACCGCAGAAAATATTAGGAATCCATTGGGGGACGTCAACACCGTCAGCTTGGGCAGCTTTGAGATAGTGAAAGATACTCTCACTTGCAGCGTTATCACTGGCATTGAGCGTTTTCCCTTTGGGGAGTGCGCCGGCGAAGAAGAGCAGCATCGCTGCGAATAAGGTGATGATCGCAATCGGCGTTCTAAATTTTACGGGAATTCCGCCCGAAGATTTAGACGTGGTGCTATGACGCAGATCATCTAATGATTGATGCTTATGCTGAGGAGTTTTCTTTTGTTGAGCCATGCTTGCAATAAAATTAACGTAGACTATAGTAAACTCCAAAAATCCACCGAAATTCCATGATATTTATGAAAATACAGAATCTTCAAGCCGATGCCTGTTAAAAGACAGGGATTGTATGATATATATTAACAAAAATCTAACAGAACGATAACGACTTCTTAACCGAATCTAAACCGTTCGCTATGTTATAGAAAGCAAGAAAATGCTTCACACCGAAAAATATAGACTATATCTTTATGCTATGTCTCATACCTTTTTTTTGAAATATTCTCGAAGTCCAATCACTAATATTTTTTTTGTAATGACTACGTTATTTCGCTCTTCGATAGCTGCCATCACCGCACAAGACTTTGATCTTGATGTGATATATGATCAAGACCATGCTGAAGATCATCTCTCGAAAGTGCGCATTGTTGATACCGTGATCATCAGTGATATACATCTTGGGTCTGATGTCTCAAGATCCAGAGATGTGCTGAAGATGTTGAAAAGTTATAGTTTTAAACGATTGGTACTCAATGGAGATGTATTTGAAGATCTAAATTTCAAACGCTTACAAAAAGACGATTGGAAGTTCCTTTCATATATCCGAAAACTTTCTAACCCCAAACGAGAAGTAGAAGTGGTCTGGGTAGCCGGCAATCACGATGGTATCGCCCAAATACTAACCCATCTGCTTGGTATCCCTGTCTTTGATGAATATCAGTGGGAGTATGAAGGTGAGGGATATCTTGCGATACATGGGCACCAGTTTGATAAATTTCTCAATGAAAATATCATCATTAGCGAACTCGCTACGGTGCTTTATAAATTTTTACAGAAGATTGACTCGGACAATCAAAACATCAGTCGGTGGATGAAACGCCGGAGCAAAATGTGGTTGCGTGTTTCTGAAAAAATTGCCACTGACGCGATCGCTTATGCAAAAACAAAGGGTGCGCAGTATGTTTTTTGCGGACATACACACCAAGCATTGGAGCAAAGTGAAGGGAGTATCAAATATTATAATTCAGGCTGCTGGACTGATAAGCCTGCTCATTATATTACGATCTCCGGTGAGACGGGAGTAACAATTCAAGAGTATATGTAAGACTACTTTTTCTTTGCTGTCTTTTTTGCCGCCGGCGGAGGAGCTACGGGGTAATCTGTATCAACATCGCCGCGCTTCATTCTTCCGAGTTTGCCTTTGAGTAGCGACTGCTTGAACGCACTGAGATATTCAATAAAATATTTTCCATGAAGATGATCAATCTCATGCTGGATGACTCGTGAAAGAAGACGGTCAGCTTCCATTTCTACCTGCTTAAAGTTTCGATCGAGAAATGTCAATCCTATTTCGGAAGGTCTCACAACTTCTTCGCGAATGTCTGGTAAGCTGAGGCAACCTTCTTCATAGACTGATTCACCATTTGATCCGGTGATGACCGGATTGATAAGCACCAACGGCGTTGTCTCTTCGTAACCTTTCATATCCGAGAGATCGACGACCGTAACCGCAAGACTTTTCCCGATCTGGTTTGCAGCCAGCCCGATACCCAAGGCATTGTGCATTGTTTCGATCATATCGTCAATCAGTTTCTGTATCTCGGCACTATCACCATCGATCAGCTTGGTTTCGCGACGAAGTACTGGTTGGTCGTATGTGTAAATCGGTAATATCATATCTCTTGTCTATCCAAATCGAAATAGTGTGCTCCTATCTCTGAAGTAAAGCCAAACAAGCAAACGACACTCAAAGATTTCGAGAACTCCCAATTTACACTATTTATATTCTCCATTGATTTTGTTAAAAGACATATCAACACTTCCATCCGGTTTTAGGACTTCTATGCTTGTGACCGGGTGTACTTCCCAGCATGTCTTTCTCCAATTCGACTTTCCTAAAATGTTTTTCGGGTCAGTATTAACGGCTTCCATAATATGCTCGGCATCAAAAAGGAGAAAACCCTTTACTCTTACTTTTTTATGGATAAGCTTTTTCAAGGTATCGGTTGACCAATCAATATGTTTAACGGAATCCATATAGTGGCGTATCTTTGGTGTTACCTCGACTACCACAGTACTTTTACTAAACGCCCCGCTTAGTTTAGTAACTAAGGGGATGTGAGTATCTCTCAAAAAATCATCAGCAGAAGAGCAGTTGCAGGTCTCCGAACCACCGGGTATGATATCAAAGATAAATCCGGTGACTTCGACCGCCGTACCTTCAGTGAATCTCATTTTATCATTTTTGGAAGATTTTGAAATTTCCTCTAATGTGATTGCGGCATCAATAGTTGATGGGCTCTGGAGAGAATTCTTCAATTCATTGGTATGGAACACTCGTTCCGCTTTTGCATTTCCTCTTAAACCATATTTATTAACGCACTTCGTTACCCAATTTTTATAGGTTTTATACTTGATGCTTTTCGGAGCTACGGTCGAATACCCATCAAGCACAAAACATCCAAGTGTCAAGAACACAACCGTAAGTAATAATTTCAGTTTCATAGTAAATCCTCTGAATGATGTTGAAGCACGAATATACAATATTCCCATGAATTTTCCAAATCTCACCCCAAAGTAGACCTTTTTTAGAATATCCCTAATATAGTGTAACCTTTTGGGCTTTCACTTGTCTTTATAGTGAATGAAACATTCACTTATCATCATCTTAGCATTCATTTCGAGTTTACTCTGCATTGGCGAGAGCTATGGACAATTTCAGAGCGGAGCACTTGATCCGGATTGCTTTTTCCCCCAGATTGGAAAACCGGGAGAAATAGATACCATCTATGGAGTACGACATGATAATTATCTGGGAGAGTGGCTAAGAAACATTGGTCCAAAACCAGGTGAATCATATGGGAGAATAGTGTTTAAACATTCACCCGACTCTGAGTCTCGTGAGATATTCAATAGTGGACCAAACTTTGATTTACATCATTTGTCCAAGCAAGGTAATCTGATTCTTGCTCCGAGTTATCAGATTGTTCGCACAGGCCATTTCCGTTCCCCGCGATATACGGATATATTGACAATTAACGCTCAACTCCCAGCACGAATCTACTGGCAAGATGATCAAGGAAATTATGATAGTTCGAGATATACTGACCTTCGGTCGAAAATTGAAGGTAATTTTTATGTGGATTATAGTAGTATGGTGCCATATACTACACACATTTCATCTGATTTAGTTGATGATATAATTTATAGTGTTGAAACATCTGATTCAAGTTTTATAAATTTATTTCGTTTGTTTCTTTATTTCAAAGGCGGGGAAGGACTAATAATTCAAGGGCGTAAAGGACTTGCTGATAGCTCCGTCTATATTGACACAGGTTCTATTC
>JANYDV010000076.1 GCA_025363505.1 Bacteroidota bacterium | reverse complement strand
TTTAAAGATCGTACCCTTTTTGAAAGGGAATAATATGGATTTATTTTTATCACAGCACGCCGCAACGGACTCAGTTTCGTCTCGCTCTATTCGCGCTGGTACTTCGTCGAAATGACAGAGTGCTTTCTAACGACTAACTATCCACTGGTCACTATACACTGAGCACTGCGAGCGTCGCAAACCACTTTTGCAAATCTTTTATTACGTCGGTGTCTATGGCGTGACCCATTTCGTAGATGTTGGCTGTAACTGTTGCTCCTGCTTTTGTGAGGATTTTTTCGGCTTCGTCGAGTGCGATTGGGGGGATGAGTTCGTCGTATTCGCCGTGTGATATAAAGACCGGAAGTCTGCCGAGTGTCTGCGCTTCAAGTGTCGAGATTATTTCGCGGGGTATATAACCTGAAAGTGCAATCAAAGCGCGAATAATAATGCCTTGTGATGCAAAATTATTTTCGGCAATCAGACCATAACACATCGCCGCGCCTTGGCTAAAACCCATCAGGTAGATATTGTTCAGATCAGCGTTTTGGTTGTTCAATATCTCAAGCAGCGATTGTTTTAGCAATGATTCGCTTTGTAGCCGTGAGGTCGTATCGGCTCTTAGCCCTTGAAGAGTCTGCTCAAGATTATACCACGCATAACCGCCCCAATCAAGTTGTATTGGTGCTTGCAAGCTAATAATTTGCAGCTCCTTCGGAAAATAGGACGCGACCGAAAGCAGGTCTTGTTCGTCGGCTCCGTACCCATGAAGGATGATGATAGTCGGTGCTTTATCTGCACTCGGCTCGGATGGGCGTCGGGTAACGTAGTGCAAATTCGTAAAGATTATTGTACTTTCGCAAGAGCTACGTTACGCAAACCGGTAAAAGCGGTTAGCTCGACATCAATACTGCCGACGACAACTTTCGATGACATCTTAATCGGGATTTTGTTCTCGTCATCAGAAAGCCAAACTTGAATAGAGCCTTCGTTCTTGAACAAGCCTCCGGCAACGACCATCGGCTCGACGACGACACAATTAAATGTGCCTGCGCCAACCTCGATGCGCTGTCTGCCCAAGATCATTACATCAAGCGGATGCACTTGTCCGTCATAAAAATTTTGCAGTGTGATCTTATCGCCTTTATGATATTTTTTTAGATCAATAACACGAACATAATAAAATGCACTGAGGATGTCGTGAACAAATTGCGGAATTTTATATTTTTTTCCGTCATCGGTCTCAGCCGTTTTTTCTTCTTGATCAAAAAACGCTTGGTAGTCTTTACTATATTTTCCTTCGCGTACGTGTTGCTCGAAGCGGTGCGGGTAGATGCCATCAACATCGAGAAAGGTCGAGTATTTATCACGGACCCGAAAGACATTATCAAATGTCTCGCTCGAAACCGCATAGGTATTAATCTCAAATGCTTTGCGACCATTGACGTACTTATATCCGGGAATGGTCATCACTGCCTGACCTGCGGTGATGAAACCATAAGAAATTTCAAAAGTCAAGCGTTCGCCGACAGTAAAGGCATTGTTGGTAATCGTACGAAGTGCACCATCTGGTGTCACTGCAGAGGCAGTCTTCAACGAATGGGTTGTAACCAGCAACAGCACGAAGATTTTTAACAGTAATTTCATAATCGTTAGCATCGTAATAAATTCTTTGCTGCCTCAAACACTTGTTCGGGGCTAACTGCCTGAGTGCAGTCGCAGTTGTCGCAATTCGGGCACGTAGGTCTCGGGGGGGAAGTCGGGCTGAGACTTACTGCATTCTTACCGCGAAAGCCCCACCGCTCTTTTGAGATTGGCGTGCGAAGCGGAAAGATACCGATGGTCGGTGCATCAAGTGCAGCCGCCAGATGTCCCGGTCCTGTTCCGGCAGCGACGACAAGTTTAGCTTGAGAAAGAACAGTAGCGAGTTGCAACAAATCGCCTTGTGAAAGTATATGAACATCTATACCATAGTGTTTCATTCGCTCACTCATAATGAACAAGAATTCACTCTCAGCGGCTGTTCCGGTCAGGATAATGGTATAATGATATTGCTCAAATAATTTTTTTGCGAGTTGCACCCAATGATCTGCCGACCACGAGACGGTCGAGCCGCCGGTGCTGCAATGGAGCACAATATAGTTGTCGATGAGTGGATTGGGCGGGAGTTTGTTAATATCAAGCGAGGGAAGAATGTTTGGTTGGGCGGTGATGGCAATCTCCGATAACATTCGGAGATTAAACT
The DNA here is from genome assembly GCA_025363505.1 of Bacteroidota bacterium. Classification (GTDB taxonomy): domain Bacteria; phylum Bacteroidota; class Ignavibacteria; order Palsa-1295; family Palsa-1295; genus JAFDZW01. Next base: position 6,215 of record JANYDV010000076.1, on the reverse strand, counting down.
CCGCTTCGTTACGCTGGGCTGTTTTTCGGTGCTCGTGAATTGTTCGGTTAAATAATATCGAGTACCACCGATATGCCGTTCCGATACGAAGTGGGATTTTAGCAAGATATGCTGCAAGCACTAATTTAAATCTCGGCGACGGAATGAGAACGGCATCTGCGGAGATAGACCGGAGTTGCTTAATTAGTGCGGAGAATGAATCGCGGTCATCGTATAAAAATACTTCATCAACATCAAGAGAAAGCGAAACGAGAGGTTGGGTATACGTACGAGCCAGAATCATTACCCGGTCGGTCGGACGTGCTTGTTTGATGGCAGTAGCCATCGGGAGTGTCAAGACCATATCACCGATTCTATCGGCACGGATAATCAGTATTCGCATATACAAATTTACGACGATAGAAATATTATTTCAGAATCTCACCTGTTTCGATACTCCAGAAGAGCAGGTCGAGTTCATCAATAGAAATGTTGATCGACTGAGCGTATGTTTTCCAATTTTCTTCGATAGAGAAATATAATTTATCAGTAAGCGACTTTGGAATTTCTGAAATAATATTGAGCCGAAGCAGATGTTTGAGAATGTGACGATCCAGAATAGCAAGTTCTCGGAAACCGATGTTGCGAAGGAAATGGGATGCTTCTTTCAAACCAATACCATTTATTTTCTCGCGCAATGTAGTTCGAAGAGCCCCGTTGTTTGGATAGCTTGCATAGAGCACCTGTTCAAGTTCGGCGAAAGTATCGCGAATTATGAGAAGTCGTTTTGCTTTAGTGTTATGAAATCGAATGTAGTGCGATGGGTTACGAAGGATCTCTGTGGGATCGAAACCGGTCTCACGAAAGCGTTCGGTCTTGAGTTTGGTGATTACGGCGTCGGCATTACGAGCACTTGATTGCGGCGTGAGGATACAATAGAGTAACTCGTAAAAATGTTCATCTTTTGGTACTGATGCATAGTCATTGAGTCGCGAGCGAATTGCTTCGCGACGCTCGGAGTAGGTCGTCTTCCACGGTTCAGGAAGCTCAAGCAAGTTCGTAGGAGCCATCTGCTCGTTTAGTAATGAAACCTTCACCAGTAAGTTCTTTGATGACTACTGTACAGATCGAAGAAGCATCTGAACGTTCAAGCATATATTCTTTTGCTGTAAATTCACAAATAGTATCAAAGGTTTTTTTCTTTGTCGAGGCGATAAATGCAAGAATCCTTCCGCGCCAAATTCGTTTTGGTTGTCCGAAATATATTTTTTCTGTTGAAGTCTTTTTAATAACAGCAGAAGCGCTTTTCTTCGATTCGAGTGATGAAGATGGGCAAAGAGTATTGAGCGGGCAGATGCTGCATTTCGGGTTTCGCTTAATGCAAATCGTCGCCCCGAGATCCATCAGTGCTTCGTGCCACTCGCGATTGTTTCGCTTCGGAAGAATAGCGATGTTGATCGTCTGCACTTTTTCGGTCGCAAGTATCTCGCTTGTTGTTTTTACTTTTTTTGATAAACGAGTCAATACTCTACTCACGTTTACATCCACCGCCGAGACTTGTTTCTTGAATGCGAATACGAGGATCGCACGTGCAGTGTAGGGTCCGACACCGGGTAGAGCGAGAAGATTTTTTTCGGTATTAGGTATTATTGCATCGTAGAGGCGGACAATGGTTTGAGCGGCTTTATGAAGATTGAGTGCGCGGCGATTATATCCCAAACCTTGCCAAGCACGAATTACGTCACTTTGTTTTGCCTCGGCAAGTATTTCGACAGTGGGGAATACTTGAAGGAAACGATTGAGAAATAGTTCTATTCTCGAAGCCTGAGTTTGTTGCCCCATCGTTTCGCAAATGAGTACTTCATAAGGATTGCGAATAGTATGGCGCCAAGAAAACACGCGGGCATTGCGACGATGCCATCGGAGTAATGTTTTTTGTGCAAGAATTAATCGTGCTCTCAGCGACTCTCTCATTCAACGGGAATTCCTTCGCGGGTCAGCCGCTCGATGATTTGCCTGTTGCCACTGAGATGAAGTATGTTCCTGAGTTCAATCATATCAAACCAACCAATACTATTGAATTCAGTATTGACAGGTTCTCCGACAAAAGATGAACAGACAAAAAAACTGACATGGTATGTTATACCATTTGAATAGGTCATTACGTCATCGAAAAAAAAACGTGCGGCAGTACAACTAATTTCTAATTCTTCTTGAAGTTCACGTTGCAATGCTTGGAAGAGTGATTCATCCTGTTCGACTTTTCCGCCCGGGAATTCCCAATGCAGTGGATAGATCTTGTCGGTTCTGCGCTCGCACATCAGTACTTTTCCGTTACGGACAAGCAACCCGGTAACAACTTCAACTGGTATCATCCAAACTTGAGCGCTTTGATCGGAGTGATCTTGGTAGCAATACGTGCAGGGATCAGTGCGGCACTAATTGTGATAGCCAGAGCAATGCCGGTTACTAATAAATAGTGTTGCCACTGAATCGTAATCGGTACGCTCGGCATAAAATATATATCGGCGCGAAGTTTGAAGAAATGGTAATGAAATTGCAACCACGAAAGGACGAATGCTAAAATATTCCCGAAGATCGTACCGAGAATGGCGATATAGGCACCTTCTGAGAGAAACATTGTAATGATCGACGAGTCATTTGCACCAAGTGATTTTAGAATCCCTACTTGTCTCGATTTTTCCATTACTAATATCAGCAATGTCGATATAACATTAAAGGCTGCGACGATAATGATAAGCCCGAGAATAATCGGAATTGGTTTTTTTTGTAATTCTATCCAACCAAAGATAGTCGGGTATATTTCGTAAACACTGGAGATAGCATAAGGGTAGCGTAAATGCTTTTTAATATCCTCGGTGATTGGCTTTATATCATCAACATTATCAAAGAGGATTCGAAATCCGCTGACTTGAGTTGGGCTGAAGTTTCTAAAGTGTTGCGCTGTTGCAAGCGTGGTATATGCCAATGCATTGTCGTACTCCGTCATTCCGGTTTCAAAAATGCCGACAACACGAAATCGCATAAGGTTTTTTAAGAGGTCATCGCGTGTCTGCATTCCTTCAAAAAACCGAAAGACCGAAAGTGTTTTGCCGACTTCGGTATGCAAGTCTTTTGCAACGCCTTTTGAAAGGATAATCTCGGGTAGTGAGTCGGGTGCTTGTTCGGTGGGGTTGTGTCCGGCGACAAGTTTTTTGAATGCCAACGTCAGTGTATCTCCGACAGGGATCCCTTGTAACATTATCCCTGCCACACCGCTTGAACTCCGCAGAACGGCATCTTGCTCTACGTATGGCACCATGACAGAAATATGCGGTGCTTTTGTTTTGAGATATTTTATTGTAGAAGGATATTCGGGAAGCGGGCGGTTGCCGTAGGATGCAATCTCGGCATGAGCGGTATAGCCAATCACATTATTAGTGAGCGTCTGCTCGAAACCTGATAAGATGGAAAGTGCAATAATGAGTGTTGCCGTGCCAAGTGCGACCGCACCAACGGCGATAGCGATAATAAACGAAACGAATCGTTTTTTTGAGGAGCCACCGCCTTGATCGCTTAGGCGACGGAAACGAATAAATCGTTGTGCTATGTAAAATGGGTAACGGATAGTGAGTTAGCGAAAGTAGGCTAACATTAGAAACGTAGCAAGGCATTCCATTTCTCATATAACTCAGCGGTTGCGACGACGTCGCGAACACAATACTCCGCTATTTCACGAATTTTTCCATCAGCAAAGAAATGGGGGACTTCGTAACCGGTAATACCTTCACCTTTTGGTGATTTAATGCCGAAAGACTTTGTATAGAAATCGAGTGTAAACTTACGACTTGCTCCATTTTTATCAAAGCCATTACCAAATACCAGTTTATCCGCTAAATCAATATGATCGGCTTCGAATCGTTTGCCTGACATTCGGAATGACCATCGTGTGCCTGCCATCATATTAATACTTGGGCGTACGCCAAGCACGGCGCTACGGAGCATTAGAAATGGACAATCAAAATTTCTGCCATTGAAGGACACAAACGATGAGTAACGTGCTTCTTCTAACCCTTGCCAGAAATGAGCAAGCATCGCGCCTTCATCGGTAAATGTTTTGTACTTTACTGAATGATTTTCATACTCAACGGTTTCTTCAGCTTCGGTGTCGGAGAGCGAAAGAGCAACCCCTCGTGATATTTCGGGGATATAAATACCGATGCACACCACTCTGCCGAGCAAAGGATTGAGCGCACCAAACCGTTTTTGTTTTTCGATGTCTTCTTCTTCGCTCAAGCCACGAAGAAGATATTCTTTTTGAACATCATCGAATGAATCATCAAAAGGCAACGGGACAGTTTCGATATCAAAAACGAAAGTTTGCAACATCGTTATTCCTTTACGTACCAGACTTTCGCAACCGCAATGTTATCAAACGTTGCTTCAGGTGCACCAATCGGGCGTTTAGCGAGGTGACGATCTTTTGGTTTGAAAATATTTTCCGGGATGATAATCCGTTCGACGGTATCTACTTTCGTGCCCTTGGTTTCGACTAATAGCACCTTGATCTTTGAGATGTTGACGGTCGTGAGGTTCTCATAGATCACATCGAGGTATTGCTTGCCATTTTCGGGGTCAGACTTATAGGCAATGATCGCAACGTCCTTCGATTCGATCCAATGCTCATCATCGTGCTTTCCGCAAGACATCAGCACTGCACTCAGACTTATGACGAGCGATAGTATTCTGAATAATTTCATAGTGTAGGGGAATATTATACTCGAAAATACGGATAAAAATTGTTAGTAAGAAAAAATCGTTATTTTTAATGACATACGCATATACCAAGTAAAGGTAACACTACGTCTATTGGGGGTCGGATGTTGGAAATGGTAAAGATATTGTTGAGTAGTTTCTCATAAATTTTTATTAAATTTGTTCATAAATGTTCTTAAACGGAACGAGTAGTAAGTAGAGAAGGGTTTGTGATTGTCTATGTTTGATTTTTTCTCAGATCACGAGTTTGCATCACCAATCCGCCGGCGCATTGTCGCTGTGATTATTGGTTTGGTGTTTGCGGGCTTTATTGCTCGGTTTGTCCAATTGCAAATACTCGAAGGTGCGGAGCTTCGAGGTGCGGCAAGCGCACAAGGGATAAAACGTATCGAACGTATTCCGGTGCGTGGTGCGATCTATGATCGTTATGGCGCGATCATCGCCGCGAGCATCCCTGCGTATGCGGTTATTATTACCCCTCAAGATTTTAATCCCTATCGGAAGACGACTCTGCCGCTCCTGGCAAAATTGTTGAATGTTGATACGAGTTATATTATTAATAAATTAAATCAAGCCGGTGTCTATAATCGCTTCCAGCCTGTGAAGGTGATGAATGATATTGATCAACGGTTGATAGCGGCTATCGAAGAACATTACAACGAGCTTCCCGGTGTTGATGTGTCGTTCGAATCGAAACGACAGTATGTTTCTCCTATTCGCGCGTCTCATTTATTAGGTTATACCAAAGAGATCTCAGAAAAGAAATTGGAAGCGCTTGATGAAACTGCCGATAGCGAGTATTATCATCCGGGTGACGTGATTGGGACAACAGGCTTCGAAGCTTTTCACGAAAGAGAATTGCGCGGCATAAAAGGGTATGAGTTTGTGGCTGTTGATGCGCGAGGGCAACGCCAAGCGCGATTCAAAGAAGGGCATGCCGACATTAATTCTCACGACGGACAGAGTATCCAGCTGGGGATGGATGTCGGGTTGCAAGAATACACCGAACAATTAATGACCGGATTGAATGGGGCTGTCGTTGCACTCGATCCCAACACCGGCGAGATTCTTTCGATGGTCAGTAAGCCGGATTTTGATCTTGATATTTTTAGCGGTAAAACATCGAAAACAGAATATCAAGAAGTGATGCTCGACCCAACGCATCCGTTGTATAATCGCGCAACTCAAACCCGTTATCCGCCTGGATCAACCTGGAAGCTAATGATGGCTGCTGCGGCGATGCAGACGAAGGTGATGCCTCTGAATTTTTCGATCAGTTGCCCTGGCTCGTTTACACTCGGCGATCACACTTTTAATGATGATGCAACTCACGGTGCTACTGATATTCATCGTTCGATTGTAGCCTCTTGTGATGTGTTCTATTATAGAACCGTGTTGATGCTTGGTATTGATTCGATGTGGAAGTATGCTCGTGAGTTTGGTTTTGATACAACGACCGG
>JANYDV010000025.1 GCA_025363505.1 Bacteroidota bacterium | reverse complement strand
GTCCGAATAAGGCGCCGTATCTTCAAAGAACAAATGCAATGCCTTAGCATTTTCCATTCGGAGAATTCTGGTACGTTCAGGTAAATGGTCATACTCAGGAAGGTGGTGCTCGGAAAAGTAATCCACCGGCGGCAAACATTTTCCCGATCGGATATGGATTGACGGTATAATTAGTAACATTTTTGCAAATGAATAGTCAATTACTAGCCCAAATGTATATTTTTGTAAGAATCTTGATAAATAGATCTCTTTTGGGAAACAAACCAAGGCGATAAATAATTATCCCTGTAGCGAACGTGCTTATCTAAGAAATTATGTACCTATCAAAATTAGAGATCATCGGTTTTAAGTCATTTGCCAATAAGACCGTCCTGAAGTTTGACTCCGGGATGACTTCAATCGTTGGTCCGAATGGTTGCGGCAAAACGAATGTCGTAGATGCTATCCGTTGGGCACTTGGGGAGCAAAAGTCGAGTACCTTGCGCTCCGACGTGATGGAAAATGTCATCTTCAACGGCTCTCGAAATCGTAAACCGCTCGGAATGAGCGAAGTTTCGCTCACAATCGAGAATACAAAAGGCATACTGCCGACCGAATATTCCGAGGTCACGATTACACGCCGTTTGTTCCGTTCGGGCGAATCGGAGTACTTACTCAATAAAGCGCAATGCCGCCTCAAAGATATTATTGAGTTGTTTATGGATACCGGCATGGGTGCGAATGCGTACTCGGTGATCGAGTTAAAAATGATCGAGACGATCCTGTCCGATCGAACCGAAGAGCGACGCAAGCTCTTTGAAGAAGCTGCCGGTGTTACCAAGTACAAAGCTCGTCGCAAAGAGGCAATGCGCCGCCTCGACCAAGTAAGCGCTGATACTGAGAAGATTGATTCGATTATTAAAGAAGTGACCAAGACAGTTGCTTCGCTTGAGCGTCAGGCAGAAAAAGCTGCAAAGTATAATGAGATTAGTGCAATACTCCGAACCGCAGAAGTTGATCTCATCGAACGTGAGTTTTCAGAATCGCACAAACGATTGGCTCCGCTTAAAGAATTATTACAAGAGCATGAGCAAACCCGTACCGTCTTAATGACAGAATTGACAAAATTTGAGTCATTGATAGATCTGGTCACTCGCGAAGAACAAGAGATTGAAGAGCAACTAAATATGTCGGAGCGTTCGCTTCGCGAAAAGAACGAAACCTATCGTCGTCTTCGAGAGACTATTGTTGGGACGAGCGAACGAATTAACTCGCTGAATGAGCAGTATGATCGTACGCTAAAAGACATCGCTCAGCTTGAGCTTTCGCAAAAAACTCTTTCCGAAACCTGTGAAGAAAAACGCTCAACAATTGATGGCTTGCGCGAACTTGCGCAAAAACAACAGACCTTAAAAGAGGAAATTGCTTCAATCTATGCCGTGGCACGCGAAACGCTTGAACATAAGCGCGCAAGCTTGCATGTCTCACAGCGTCGGGTTAATGAACTGCTCGCCGAAAAAAATAAACAACTTGAGGACGCTGCACAATATAAAGCTCGGCTTGAAGAAATTGAACGACGCATTACGCAATTAACAGTACAACAACAAACCTTAGGTGAACGAGAAAAGGAGCTGAAAGAAAATAAAGATAAACTTTCGATTGAGCACGAAAAATCACTTCGCTCACTTGCCGATGCCGAGCAAGGTCGTAGAGAGGCAATCACCGGTCGTGATACATTGAAAGAAGAGTTAGACGCTCTTCAGAATACTTCGTTCACGCTCCAAAAAGAAATAGGGCAACATCTCTCGAAGATCGAATTCTTAACAAGCCTTGTCGAGCGTACTTTGGGTACAAGCGAAGGCTCGGAGTTCTTGATGAAATCTTCAAGTTGGTCTCGCTCCGGTGCTCCGATTACTGTGCTTGATGCTGTGAGTACCTCAGAAGAGTATCGTGTTGCTGTTGAGAATGCTCTCGGTGATGCAGGACAGTATTTTATTGTTGATTCAAAGACCGAAGCCCTTGAAGCGATTGAAGCACTCAAGCATTCACAAAAAGGGAAGGCAACATTTATCTGTCTTGATGAAGTACCACCGATAGAAGTACCCGATGCTTCGACCACTATCATTGGACAGCTTGTCTTCGAAGGAAAGTATGCTCAGTTGTATCGGATGTTGCTTGGTCGTACAGCAATCGCAAGCACTATCTCGTCTGCTTATGACCTCTTGCATTCATCGCAAGACCTCGAACGAGTTGTCACCAAAGACGGTGAAGTTGTTACCAGATCCGGTGTGCTGCGCGGCGGCTCAAAAAAGAACTCAGAAGGTTCGATGATTGGGAAGCAACAACAAATAAAAGAGCTCGAGCAAAAAGTTGATATTCTCAAAGTACGAGTAGATGCACTTCAACAAGAAATTTCAGACAAAAACTCTGCCTATCAAGGCTTCAAGGTGTCTGATCTCGAACGCATTCTTCAAAGTACACAACAATTGTTTCGCTCAAGCGAACGAGCACTCGAACAGTGCGGCTATGAACTAAAAAGGATTACCGAACAAGCGACACAAACTGGCACCGAGTTGGATCAATTAGCACTTCGTAAAGCTCAACAAAATGATTTGTTGCAAGATGTTGCTCCCGCGTTAGAAGAATTAGAGGCACTGGTTAGCGAAGCATCCGAGGCACTCTCTGCGATCCAAACAGAAGTCCTCGCCGCAGAGACAACCCTTAATGTCGAAACAGAACGTTATACCTCTGCTCAGGTTCATGCTGCTGAAGCGCAAAATAAATTTGATTCAACCGTTTCAGAAGTCAAGCGTCTCGAAAACGAGATTGCTTCTGCTGCACAACAACTTACGACGAAACGTCAAGAACTTGAACAAAGTAAAAACGACCGAGTCGCAAACGAAGGAAAACTTACTGAACTTAATACCATCCACACCTCGCTCGAAGGTGAAATTCATTCTTCTGAATCTCACCACAGTGAAATCGTAGACAAGCGAAAAGAAAAGCAGCAACTTGCACAGAAATATCGTGAAGGCTTACGCGAGCAACGTTCTGAACACGAGAAAACCATTAATGCGACGCATGAGCTGGAGTTAAAGATCCATGATCTTCACTCAAAGATCACAGATTTCCAACGTCGTGCGGTTGAGGAGCTTGAGCTTGGGGAATTGATTATAAAAGATTTTGAAGATTATGATGCCTTTAGTTTTGCCGCATCACGCGAGGAGATTCAACGCTTACGCCAACAAATAAAGAACCTCAGCAACGTAAATCATCTTGCATACGAGGAATATACCAAAGAGAAAGATCGTCTCGAATTCTTAACGACTCAGCGTAAAGATCTCGCCGACGCTCAGCATACGCTGATGCAAACCATCGAAGAGATCAATACTACTGCAACGACACAGTTTTCTGAGACTTTTGAAAAAGTACACCAAAATTTCAAAGAGATTTTCCGCTCACTCTTTAATGAAGGAGATGAATGTGAACTCCGACTTGAAGAAGGTAAAGATCCGTTGGAAGCTCAGATCGAAATCAT
>JANYDV010000185.1 GCA_025363505.1 Bacteroidota bacterium | reverse complement strand
CGTTTGGAAATGTTGCCGTGGTTTACTGCAAAAGGTGTGGAGATATATAATCTCTTAGGTACAAAACTGTCGTGCGAAACAACAGTGAATGAAAACGGTGCAAACATCAACGTCCACGCCCTCCCCAACGGCACCTACATCGCCAGAATATCCTACACCACCGAAAAAGCAAACGGCACATTCACACTACCGTTGATTGTCTATCACTAAGATTCATTCGAAAATAAATGGAAAAATGTTTGTGACCGACCTACCCATTTCACCCCTTTCAGTTGTCATACTATTAGAGACCATCTCTTGTCTATGTTGGCAACTGATGATCTTCAACAATTTAAATCACTTAACCTAATAATTCGATGAAACAAAAACGTTTAACATTCACCAGCGCGCTTCGGCTTGCGCTCTTTGCTCTATGTGTTATACTGTGTAGCAACACAGTCAGTTTTGGACAGATAATCAATGCAGATTGCTTTACATTGACTGCATCATCTAATCAAACAGCTAATTGCGGACCCCAAAACAGTGATTGTGGGACTTGCGATAATTGTAAAACATTTGATATGACCAATATATCGCAAAACTGTGATATAACACAAATAACAATCACATGCAATGAAGATGATGTATGTTGGTCAACCTGTTGCCCTGCTGTTTATGGAAGTCCTGATATAACAGCTTGCACTGTAAATACTGTCAATGGCGTTACAGGGAAAAAATATACTGGTCACTTCGGACCAACTCCGTTGATGCCACCACCAGGTATTGCAAAGTTTACTATTTGCTATCAAGGTACCGGACCGCATACCTTTAAAATTCACGAATCCGGATCTGCTGCATGGGGTGCGGGAGCTGCTGATTGTTGCAATACTGATGCCACCGTTCGGTTTTAGTGTATAAATAAAAAACACACACAGACATTTTCTTCTTGTCCGACAAGAAGAAAATGTTTGTATGTTATATTTTGTTTACTGCAATTCTAATGAGTAATTTATGTAATGTTTTAGCAGAGTATATTCGGAGGAGGTTTCCATGAAATTACTAATATCGTTCTTTTTGGGTATTATTCTTGCGGATTGTTTCCTGCCTATAGTTACGTATTCACAACCTTCCTCTTCGATTGAATGGCAGAAATGTATTGGCGGAAGTAACAGTGAGCTGTGTTTCGATTTACAGAGCACAAGCGACGGAGGATATATTCTTACTGGGCTAACATACTCAAGTGATGGAGATGTAAAGTGCCAATCACATGCTCTTTGGTCAGGTTGGGTAGTAAGGCTTGATCCACTCGGTGCCCCTCTTTGGAGTATTTGTATCGACGGTGATGGTGTGAGCGCAATTAATTCTGTTGTTCAAACAACCGATGGAGGATTTATACTGGCAGGTACGACACGATCGCTCTACAGTGGTAGTTCAAAGAATCATGGTGAAAAAGATGTACTGGTTGTAAAGTTGAATAAAGATGGTACCATCAATTGGCAAAAAGTATTTGGTGGGTCTGCGAATGACATTGCCACCTCAATCATCGAGAATAGAGGTGAAGAAGGTGGATATACTTTTGTTGGCAATACCTCCTCAACCGATGGTGATGTGAGTGGACGACATCTTACAACTAATAGTAGAGATTCTTCTGACCTATGGGTAGTAAAAATTACTTTTACAGGTGAAATAGTGTGGCAACGATGTCTGGGTGGGGATAAGGAAGAAAGTGCTAATTCAATTACTCAAACCCCCGATTTTGGCTATGCAATCGTAGGTTTTACTGCTTCTCACAATGGCGATGTTATTGAGCACCATTTTGATTCAACCGGAACTTATGATGCTTGGATAATTAAACTAAATTCAAGTGGGAGCATTTTATGGCAACACTGTCTTGGTGGGTCTGGTCAAGATGAAGCAAAATCCGTATCAACTACATCAGAAGGCAATCTCATCATTGCTGGTGAAACAAATTCAACTGACAATGGGATGTCAAATTTTCATGAAGGTTCGTTTCCGCACGCGGACATTTTTGCTTCTCTCCTAAGTAGCACTGGAGTAATTTTGTGGCAGAAATGTTTTGGAGGTACTGACGAAGAGCAAGTTAATACAATTATTCCGACAAAAGACAGGGGCTATTTGTTTATTGGCTCAACAATGTCAAATGATGGCGACGTATTTGGTGTCCATACTCTTAATGGAATAATTGGAGATTTTGATATTTGGATCGGTAAATTGAATCGGACCGGGGTCTTAGAATGGCAGAAATGTTTAGGTGGAAGTTATAGAGATAAAGGTACTTCGATTGTAGAAACATCCGATAGTAAAATACTTCTAGCAGGGCATGTACAGGCTGTTAATGGGAGTGATATTGTTGATGCACATTCTGATGGTATTGAAACCGTTCATGCACCAACCGACATCTGGGTCGCCAAGCTGGGCATCTCTGCAGGAGTGAATGAAGGTTCTACTTTTGATTACACTGGACTTATTCGGGATAAATTTCTGAAGATATATCCTAATCCATCGAGCAGTAGTGTCCGTTTGGAAATGTTGCCGTGGTTTACTGCAAAAGGTGTGGAGATATATAATCTCTTAGGTACAAAACTGTCGTGCGAAACAACAGTGAATGAAAACGGTGTAAACATCAACGTCCACGCCCTCCCCAACGGCACCTACATCGCCAGAATATCCTACACCACCGAAAAAGCCAACGGCACATTCACACTACCGTTGATTGTCTATCACTGATGAGCAGGCGAAGATGAGGCATTGAGGACATTCTATACTGTTCAGCGTAATCGGGCTAATCTTTAGATCATCGCCAAATCAATATTCATCCAAAATCCGACGAAGGGGTTATTCCCGTCGTAATTTTGTGCTTTCACTATTTAATGTATATCATGTTTAAGAAATCACTATTTGTTGTAGCATTGGCTGTTGCGGCAGCTGGCTGCACATCGAGCAAAACCACTACCAATAAAACCACCACTACTATGGATGACTCCAAAAGCAAGATCGTCACGACACCTTCGGGCTTGAAATACATTGATATTGTTGTCGGCACCGGCGCCGCACCTTCGCAAGGTCAGAAGATTACCGTTAACTATACCGGCAAGCTCGAAGACGGCACAGTGTTTGATTCCAATATACTTCCGGCATTTGGGCACGTCTCACCCTTTAGCTTCTCACTCGGTATGGGGCAAGTCATCAAAGGTTGGGACGAAGGCTTGAGCACAATGCGTGTCGGGGGCAAACGCCAATTGATCATCCCTGCAAACCTCGCCTATGGCGATCGTGCAGTTGATAAGATCAAAGCAAATTCAACGTTGATCTTTGACGTTGAGTTGGTTGAGGTTCAGTAAGAAAACCTCATGCCCTCGGTCGAACACGTCGAGCATCATTTTACCGCCGGTGAGACCGTCCGCGATATCGTTATCGGTATGGCAGACGGTCTGACGGTTCCGTTCGCACTTGCGGCGGGTCTTTCGGGTGCGCTCGACTCGTCAGGTATAATCATCACCGCAGGTTTTGCCGAAATCGCAGCAGGTTCGATCGCAATGGGTTTGGGCGGTTATCTCGCCGCTCGCAGCGATGCCGATCACTATATCAGCGAGCGCAAACGCGAACAACGCGAGGTGCAGCTCATCCCTGATGTGGAAATGAAAGAGATCACTGAGATCTTCGAACAATACGGCATCTCGGAAGACGAAAGTAGCCGTGTCACCGATGCGCTTCGGCGCAATCCCGAAAAATGGGTCGATTTTATGATGAAGTTCGAACTGGGTCTCGAAGAGATCGAACCAAAGCGTGCTCGCAACAGCGCATTAACAATTGCAATCTCCTATATCGTCGGCGGGCTGATTCCTCTTTCGCCTTATATTTTTATCACCAGTGCGCACACCGCATTACAAGTTTCTGTGGTAGTAACATTGTTTGCCTTACTGATCTTTGGATATGTGAAAGGTCGTTATACCGGAACTCACCCAATCTCCAGCGGCATCAAAACAATGGTCATCGGTGGTCTTGCCGCCGGTGCGGCTTTTTTGATTGCAAAATGGATTGCCTAAGCAATTGATGCAAAGATGATTCTCTCGGAATCATCAAAAAAATACTGTATCTTTGTGTATTCATTTATCTCGTCAAATTGCTATGCAAAACTCATTAAAATGGGGTGCTCTGAGCGCCGGAATTGGCATCGTTATCGGGCTGATTATGTTCCTCGCCGGAATTTCGCTCAATCCTGATCTTGCTTGGGTCCGGTGGATTGGTTTTATTGCCGCATTAGTCATATTGTTTTTGGGTGTTCGCGAAAAAAAGATGGAAGACCCCGCTTCTTTTACCTTTGGTAAAGGGTGGTCTGCTACGTTGATGATCTCTATCGTTGCAGGACTGATCAGTTCGGTTTGGATGTTTGTCTATGCCGGATATATCGAACCAGAGATGATCGATATGACACTCGCAACCCAAAAAGCGGCGATGATGCAAAACAATATGAGCCGCGAACAGATGGAACAAGCGATGAAGTATTCATCAATGTTCATCAGCCCCGGAGGGGTTGCCGTCACGACACTTATTTTTTATATTATCGGTGGTGCGTTGTTGGGGCTGATCATTTCGCCAATCGTTAAAGCGACCGGAAATAAAAATATCGAGACAGCCCCCGAACCGGTTATTTAATTTACACTATGCGTCTTTTCCGAGGTTTCGTTCTCGCTCTCTGTTCTGCGATTGCAATGCTTGCGTGTTGCATATCAGTTCGTGCGCAAGAAACCTCGATGGATATTCTCCAATTTCGGTTTCTACAAAAGGCAAAACTCATCGGCGAAGCCATTAACAAAAGCGATGTCGATGCCCTTGAGCGAGAG
>JANYDV010000327.1 GCA_025363505.1 Bacteroidota bacterium | reverse complement strand
AGCATTGTGGCGGAACGCGGGAATAAAGCAGATCAGGATATTTGATATTCTGGGACGAGAAATCAGCGCACCGACAAAACAGCTGACGCAAAGCTCGTTCGAGTTAGATGTCTCATTAGTCTCGGCAGGTCCATATATCTTGGTGTGTGCTGTTGCCGGAGGCTCAAACCTCGCAAGAACATTAATGGTCAGGAAGTAACATCAAACGAATTTAGCAGCATACTTCCGATGCTCATCTAAAAGTAGAATCTCCTCAAGATTGATCACATTTCAAACTTGGGGAGTAACTCCCACGCTAAGCCTGTTACCTCTGTCCAATTTTCATTACCGGCATGAGCTTTTATCCACAACCCAATACCTGGCAGTGCGGTCCGTTCGCGCTCAAGCATGCGCTTGCTATTGTGGGTCGTTTTGTGGACGAAAAAACCCTTTCAAAAGCCGCCCGAACTACCCGAGGCGGAACTGACGAGAAGATGCTCCGGCGAGCAGCCAAGCGATTTAATATTAAGCTGATTGAGATTCGCCGTTTTAATGAAGAAATGGCTTATCGCTCATTAACGAAGTATCTCGAAATGGGTTTGCCCTGTATGATCTGTATCAATCAATGGGCGCATTGGGTGACGATAGTCGGATACAACGCACGTTCCAAACGCTTTGTGGTGCTCGATAGTGAAAAAGATCCCGTAGTGCGTTTACCGTCTTGGACGGAGTTAAAACGCCGATGGGTTTATAACGAGTATCTCAAAGATGGTACTCATAAACAATACTATGATCTTTATCCGGTCAAACCGTTGTTCCGTGTTTCGACAACAGCAAATTTTTCGATGCAGAGGGCAAAAATTCTTCGTCGCCCGAGCAACAGCAGCCTCTCAAAACATTTCGATCAATATGTGACCGATATGCTTACGATAGCGCATCCGCGCTCGTCACGATATGATGCGTGCCCATCTATTTCGATGGCAGAGTTTCTTCGCCGACATCGCAAAATGCTTATTGATACTGTTGGGTATTGGCACGGCGGTGTGTCGGCGGCAAAGCTCAGGAAAGTATTGAGCAATATGCAGTATGTTGCAGAGACTTACGCACTGGTTATCCGTGAAGATGAAGAAAAAGCAACCATTGCCTCTCTATCAGCTTTGTTATCGACTTGGGCTGCAAGTCACGATCCTATCGATGAAATCTATGGAGAATAAGCAGAAGACTATTACATTGAATCGCTCGGTATTCATTAGTGTTTCACATTTATGAGTCAAATAGAAATTCACGCAACGACGGTTATCGGCGTTATTCGTAACGGCAAAGCGGCACTTGGCTCCGATGGGCAAGTGACGCTCGGAAATACTGTTATGAAATCCAACGCAAAAAAAGTTCGTAAGCTCTATAACGGACAAGTGATCGCCGGCTTTGCCGGTTCGACAAGCGATGCGCTGACGCTGTTCGAAAAATTCGAAGCGAAGCTTGATGAGTATCGCGGCAACTTAGCGCGCGCCGCGGTCGAGTTGGGAAAAGATTGGCGCAACGACAAATATCTCCGGCGTCTCGAAGCAATGCTTGCAGTAGTGAATACTGAATCGGCATTGTTGATTTCAGGCAACGGTGATGTCATTGAGCCCGAGAACGGCATTGTTGCTATCGGATCAGGCGGACCCTACGCACTTGCCGCCGCGCGTGCCTTTATGGGAAATGGCGCACTGACAGCACGTGAGATTGTCGAAGGTTCATTGACGATCGCAGGGGAAATTTGTATTTATACCAACACCAATATTACAATAGAAGAAGTTTAAAGTTTGGAACAATGGATATAGCTGAAGAAAAAATACTAACACCACCGGAAGCAACGCCGATTGCATCAAATGACCGAGCACTGACACCACACGAAATTGTTCGAGAGTTAGATAAATATATCATCGGTCAGCATAATGCAAAGCGTTCGGTCGCGATCGCTCTGCGCAATCGTTGGAGGCGCCGACAAGTTGGTGGCGCACTTCGTGATGAGATCATGCCAAATAATATTATTCTGATCGGTCCGACCGGAGTCGGGAAAACAGAAATTGCAAGACGACTTGCTAAGTTGACTGGCGCACCATTTATCAAAGTTGAAGCGACAAAATATACTGAAGTCGGATATGTTGGTCGTGATGTTGAGTCGATGGTTCGAGATCTTGCCGATCAAGCAGTCAGTATCGTTCGTGCGGAAATGTTAAAATTGGTAGAAGCAAAAGCTCGCGAAATTGCAGAAGAACGAATTCTTGACGTATTAGTACCGCCAATACAAGAACAAAAAAAATCATCCGACCAACCATTTAACTTTATGTTCCCAACCAGCGGAGCAGTGAATGGTATTGAGCCAATACCCGAGCAAATAGTCGAAGAAGCACCAACCGACCAGCAACTAAAACTTGCCGCAACTCATCAGCGCGCCCGTACGCGATTTCGGAAGAAACTTCGAGAGGGCGAACTCGAAAACCGCGAGATCGAACTGGAAATAACCGAAGCACCACCGATTGCGTCAATGCAAATTATGGGACCCATGGGCGGAGCAGGTTTTGGAATGGATGAGATAGCACAGAATTTGCAGGATGCACTCAATAATATGATGCCCAAGAAAAACAAGGTGCGTCGTATTACCATTTCCGAAGCACGGACAATTTTTATTCAAGAAGAATCTTCAAAGCTGATCGATCAAGAGGCTGTTGTTCGCGAAGCGATAGCTCGTTGCGAGCATAGTGGCATTATATTTATTGATGAGATCGATAAAGTAGCCGGTAAAGGAAAAGAGGGAAGTCCAGACGTTTCTCGCGAAGGTGTACAACGAGATCTCCTGCCGATTGTCGAAGGCTCGAATGTCGCGACGAGATATGGAATTGTCAAAACTGATCACGTTCTTTTTATTGCCAGTGGCGCATTCCATTTAACCAAACCGAGCGATCTTATTCCCGAATTACAAGGGCGTTTCCCGATCAGAGTTGAACTCGAAAGTCTGACGCAAGAAGATTTTATTAAAATTCTGACTCAGCCGGAGAATGCGCTCTTAAAACAATACGTTGCATTGTTGGGTACTGAAGGAGTAACTGTTGCATTTGCCGAAGATGCTATTGCCGCTATTGCTCGCATTGCATTCGAAGTTAATGAATCGGTCGAGAATATCGGTGCGCGAAGACTTCATACAATCTTGACAACTCTTCTCGATCACATCCTTTTTGATGTACCCGATGTCATTACCGAACAAAGCATTACTATCACTGCCGAACTTGTTGAACAAAAACTCGCCTCTGTTGCGAGAGACAGAGATCTTAGCCGATATATTTTATAATACTATGAAGACATTTTTAACATTCGCCCGAGCATTCGCTTTAGTATTGTTAGCATTCGTATGTTTTTCACAAGATTTATATGCACAATATCTCTTGAGTCCGGCATACCCATCGCTTGCTCCATTTTCGAGACCGGTCGAAATACAGCGCATTCCCGA
Organism: Bacteroidota bacterium; assembly: GCA_025363505.1. GTDB lineage: Bacteria > Bacteroidota > Ignavibacteria > Palsa-1295 > Palsa-1295 > JAFDZW01. Next base: position 887 of record JANYDV010000327.1, on the reverse strand, counting down.
TGCGACTAATCGCATTGTGGTCGTTCAGCAGCGTGGTATTATTTCAGTGTTTGAAAACTCGCCTGCGACCTCTACCAAGAAAACATTTATTAATCTTTCGAATCGTGTTTCGCAAAGTGGGAATGAAACCGGTTTGCTCGGCTGTGCTTTTCACCCTGATTTTATCCATAACAAGTATGTCTATCTGAACTACACCGGTGATTCGAATGGACAATTAACGTCATTTATTTCACGATTCACTGTGAGTGCCGAAAACCCTGATTCATTGGTACGAACATCAGAAAAAATATTACTGACTCTTTCTCAGCCTTTTGAAAATCACAATGGCGGCTGTTTACGATTCGGACCCGATGGATATTTGTACGCATCATTTGGTGATGGCGGTTCGGGTGGTGATCCGTATCAGAACGGGCAAAACAAATCGGTATTGCTCGGGAAAATATTACGTATAGATGTTGACAAAACGCAGGATACATTGCAATATGCCATTCCTTCGACGAATCCTTTCGCAGTCAATAGCTCCGGGTATCGACGAGAAATATATTCTTATGGAATGCGCAACACTTGGAGGTTTTCATTCGACGAACTTACCGGAAAACTTTGGGCTGGTGATGTGGGGCAAGGAGAATATGAAGAGATTGACATCATTAATGTCGGTGATAATTGCGGATGGAATATTATGGAAGGCTTTCATTGCTATAATTCTACAGGATGTGACCAAACAGGATTAGCACTTCCGGTATTTGAGTATTCACATAATTCCGGTGATAACTCAATAACTGGCGGTTATGTCTATCATGGCAATGTATTTCCGACGCTAAAGAATAATTATATTTATGGTGACGAAGTCTCAGGACGCATTTGGGCATTCGACTACAACGGCGGTG
>JANYDV010000273.1 GCA_025363505.1 Bacteroidota bacterium | reverse complement strand
TGAGTGAAGTATTTGATTACCAAATAAAACGAGAGGCACCTCTTGACAAATGACTTTTTATTTCGTATCTTTGTAGGTGCTAGTTTGGGCAGATATCAACCTTCCTATTCATAGACACCGAGCTTGATACAATAATTGCCTGGTAGGTTTTTAGTGTTTACAACTCCATCTAATACAATCGGTTACAAGTTCGTGTGTAAAAATGATATATTTGGAGCAATGAATAATAACAAGGACTATCACACTCAAAAAGATGATATTGCCCTGCCCTTTTGATTTCATTCACTTGGAGTTGAAACGACTTTGTTGCGAGGGCTCAACAGGATGGATACAAGTTTTTATTGGTTGTAATCAATTGTCATTTAATAAGATACGGGTGTGTGTGTCAGAATTGAGCGTGAAAAAATTTCTCTTAATAGATTTCTGTCTGTCTGATCCACTTCAGTTTTCTACTGAAAAGTGGAAGCTATTTCGGGATAGACTCATTTGCCATTCTGATTTCATCGGTGAGATTCCTTCGTAAATTCGCTTATGCTGAATTGGATATGGCTTGGACTTATCGTGGTCGCCCTCACTGTTGCCGGTGGGAGAGATATTAGCGAGCTTTCGTCAGATCGATTTCGTAACAATACGGCGATTGCCTTCAGAAGTGATACGACTTTAGAGACGAGTCCGGGACATTATACAGCTCGAGTTTCCATGCCACGTATTGCTCTCGCTCAATTTTACGATCCGACTGAAATTAGTTCGAAGCTCCCTGACACGATCCATCTGGCAATAGAATATTTGTTGAATAACAATACCGCTTCTGGTGCATCATTGTTATTGCCGCAAGACAAAATCCCTCTTTGGCAAGATATGGCATCCGGGCAAGGAGATGAAAAGAAGATAATCGGTCAGATGGCAATTCGAGAAGGTAATTTACTCTTTACGCCCGAACCTGTGAAGTTTCGTATTCTTGCAAAAGTAGTAAACGAAGGTTTGCTCAAGACCGCAGAAACAGCCGTTAATATTGCATTAGGTTTGATTGGAGTAATGGCATTGTGGCTGGGTATAATGAAGATCGCTGAGGCGGCAGGGTTGGTAACACTACTGGCAAAAATGGCAAAACCCATTATGGTTTGGCTTTTCCCGGATGTTCCGCCTGAACACCCTGCGATGGGAGCAATGCTATCAAATATGGCGGCGAATATGCTGGGTCTTTCAAATGCTGCCACCCCGTTAGGACTTAAGGCAATGGAGGAGCTGAACAAACTCAATCCGAACACCGGTGTGGCGACCAATGCGATGTGTATGTTTTTGACGATCAATACCAGTGCAATCACGATCATCCCTGCAACAGTGATTGCCATTCGTGTATCACTCGGTTCGCATAGCCCATCAGATATTATTATTCCGACATTTTTAGCTACAGTTGGGGCACTGACATGTGCAGTAATCTTCAACCGATTCATCCAACGCTTCTTTCCGATACAGCCAATCAAAAATAATGGTTGAGATCATTAAACTACTTTCGACACTTGCTGTACCGGTCATTATTTTAGTGATTGTCTTGACGGGTGCTATTAAGAAAGTAAAAGTGTATGAAGAATTTGTCGAAGGCGCAAAAGAAGGTTTTACAACTGCCGTAAAAATTATTCCCTATCTGGTGGCGATGCTGGTTGCGATCGGGATGTTCCGAGCAAGCGGTGCGATGGATTTTTTGACGCTTGCCATTTCACCTCTGACGAATGCAATTGGTTTGCCGGCAGAAGTTTTTCCGCTTGCAATCATACGCAATCTTTCGGGTTCCGGCTCGCTTGGCTTAATGACCGACCTCATGAAAACACATGGCGTTGATTCATTCATTGGGCATCTTTCGGCAGTGATGATGGGCTCACATGAGACAACATTTTATGTATTAGCTGTGTATTTTGGCTCGGTAGGAGTTAGTAAAGCTCGCCACGCACCCCTGTCGGGAATCTTTGCAGATATCATTAGTGTCATTATGAGTGTAATACTCGTCAGGGCGATATTTCTGTGAGAGACTATAATTGTATGTTAAAGCTTGTTCGTCACATCGTTTTATTTTTTACATTCTTCACATTCGTCGGGGTCGGTAGCGCATTCTCTCAAAATCTCGGTGATAAAGCTACGCCAACTCCCGACCCCAGTCAAAAATATAATGGATTCGGTGGTGGACTTGGTGCAAGTATCTTTAATGGCAAACCCTATTTGCTTATTGCCATAAAACCACAATATGAATTGTGGGGTACACTCGGTATTGGTATTGATGGAAATCTCCGTTTTGGCAGAGACGGGAAATTTCGCAAAGAAGATTTTAATACGGCATACGATTTGTTACGTTGGATCAATTATATCCGTATCGGTCATCCTGGCGAAGATCTCTATGCCCGTATTGGTGGCATCAATAATGTCTCACTTGGTCATGGCACAATTGTAGATAATTATACCAATAACAGTTCTTACGATGCACGTCGCGTGGGGCTTGTCGGGAGAATCGATGTAGGCTTTGCCGGTGCTGAAGGGCTTTCGAGTGATATTCTCGTTAACAAAAGTTTAATTGCAGGTCGCGGTTTTGCAAGACCATTTGAATTGATTCCGGTCATAGGAAAATTATGGTTCTTCAAAAATTTTGAGATCGGTGCAACAGCTTCGTTTGATTTCGATTCAAATGCCACTCGTATTATCCCGAATCACGAACCGTATGTACGTGATTTTAAGGTGCTCAATGGGGATCAGATCACCGATTCATTGGCAATTCTCCAAGATT
>JANYDV010000271.1 GCA_025363505.1 Bacteroidota bacterium | reverse complement strand
CAAGGAAACCGAAAACTCTTTCAAACAACCATTGTCATTTACTAACAGTAAATGGCGAGGTTGCGATTTGGTGTGAAAAATTTAAGCAATAAATAAAAAAAACTCGCTGGCTTTTGGGGTCCAGCGAGTCTTGTAAATCGGAAAAGGCTGTTTATGCTTCTTCTTCTTTCTTGCCCTTTGCCTGGATCTGTTCAGGCTCGGCAATCACTACGCCCGGTGTTGCTGTTTCATCAACAACCTTCGGAGCATTACATGCAACGATCAGCGATGTTTCATCACCCAAGATGACATAGGCATCGGTCTTCACGAGATCGCGAATATGGATACCCTGCCCAATTTTCAGATTAGCAATATCAACTTCGATATGCTGAGGAATTTGGTCGGGCAATACATTGATTGTTACTTTGTGCAATACGTGATCAATAATACCACCATCACGAGCACCAACTGATGAGCCCATAAGTGTGACCGGTACATCAACCTTAATCTTCTCGCCGGCGTGCAAGATGACGAAGTCAATATGAGTTACACGATCAGTAACGGGGTCGAACTGCACTTCGCGTAAAATACAGCGAGTGATTGCTCCGCTAATAGTCAAGTTCACGGCATGCGTTTCATTTGTATAAATGAGTGGGCGCAAATCGAGTTCTTTTACGTGAAATGTGGTCGAGTTCTCACCGTGACCATAGAGTACGCCCGGTACGCGACCGGTGCGGCGGAGCTGCTTTGACGTGCTGCCGCCTAGAGTAGTACGCGGTTCTGCCGCGAGATTGATATCTGCCATCGTTATTACCTTTCATCAGCCGTCGCACACTTACGTTATTATTGCTAATAAGCAGTGCCCAGCGGCGCTGTGTGAATATGCCCTATGCTCACTGCATAGGATGAATTAAAAACAATTTTTGTGGTCTGTTGCCACTGTTTGAGTCATTGTCATTCTGAGCGTTAGCGAAGAATCTCAAGCCTCAACATTTACTGCACTTGAAACTTTAGATCCTTCGCTCGTCGCTCAGGATGACAGTATTCAAGCATTCGCTAAAGACTAAAGACTAACGACTAACGACTGACTCCTTACTCGTCAAACAACGAACTGATGCTTGCGCCTTTGTTGGTTCGTTTGATCGCTTCTGCGAAAATTTTTGCCACTGACTTCACAACGATCTTCTTCGATGTACGCTTGAGCGGTATCGTATCGGTCACGAGTAAATACTCCAGCGGCGATTTTTCGATTTTCTCGATTGCATCACCCGATAAGACCGCATGCGAACACGCACCATAAATTCTTCTTGCCCCGGCTTTTTTCAATGCGTAAGCCGCATTAGTAAATGTACCGCCGGTATCGATTAAATCATCGATTAATATAATATCTTTCCCTTCTGCATCGCCGATGATGTTCATTACTTCGGCAACATTCGGCGCAGGGCGTCTCTTATCAATAATAATAAGATCAGCATCGAATCGCTTGGCAAAACCACGCGCAACTTTCGAGCCACCCACATCGGGTGATGCTATTGCGAGTTTCTTTAAGTTCAATTCCTTAAAATGCTTCGCGAATGCATTCGCGGCATATAAGTGATCGAACGGAATGTCAAAGAACCCTTGAAGCTGGGGCGCGTGCAAATCCATCGAGATCACACGGTCGGCTCCGGCTTCAGTAATCAAATTTGCAACCAAACGGCTCGTGATAGCCACGCGAGGTTGGTCTTTTCTATCCTGACGCGCATACCCAAAGTATGGCAGAACGGCAGTGATACGTTCGGCGCTTGCACGTCGGGCGGCGTCAATGAGCATCAACAGCTCCATAATGTTATCCGCCGGTGGCATTGTTGATTGAACGATGAACAAATCCACGCCACGGATATTTTCATCGTACTTGACCCAAAGCTCGCCGTCAGAAAAATTCTTGATCTGTACCTTCGCTAATTTACGGTCGAGCGCCTTAGCGATCTTCTTCGCAAATTCCGGATTACTTCTCCCTGCAACGATCTTTAAAGGTGATGACATTTACGGGTAGTAATGCTCCGAATTCAATAAAAAAGAGTTCTTATCTTCTAAGAACTCTCACCGAAAACGGAGTCGTTTAAGAGTTGGGGTGGCAGGATTCGAACCTACGAATGGCGCCTCCAAAGGGCGCTGCCTTACCGCTTGG
>JANYDV010000219.1 GCA_025363505.1 Bacteroidota bacterium | reverse complement strand
GTGCCGTTGAGTTTTCAGTTGCATACATCGAAAATGCAAGCGTTGCTTGTGATGATAACCGGTAGCTTGAATTAATACTTTCGGTAAACGTACTGGTCTTGCTGTTGGTCAGCGAGATTGCCGTTTGTGTAAATCCCAGCGACGCACCGACCGACAATTTATTTTCAATAAATGATTTTGACCCATTCACAGTGATGCCGCGAAGGGAAGTGGAAGTGGAGGTTTGTTTTGTATCGGCAATTAAGACTGATGCCCCAAGACTTGCACCCTCTTTCAAAAATGAGATATTATAATTGATCGTTCCACTGGTGGTTTGTGAGTTGGCATATTTGTTGGTAAAAATATTTTGATCAGTATAATCTTGATACGAAGCTGAGACAACAATTGATTGTGTTGTCGTGGTTGAAATAAATAATAGTCGTGGGGTAATAGAAGCTGATTGCGATACACTGCTGATGCGAGTGGAGTCATTGATCAAGTTACTTTTCGAGCCTCCTTGCTGGGTTGAGTAATTTGAATAGTTGAGATCAATACCAAATACTTGCGACGGGTTTACACTAATATTCCCTGAGCCGATCAGACGCTGGGTGCGCGCAAGTTTGGTGCCGAGTACATTATCATATTGTACGCCGACCGACCCAGAAGCACGAAGTTTGTTTTCAAAGGCATCAAACCCCGGTGCGATCGTGTAGTTTTCGATGTCGGTAGTATAATAATATGCGCCGAGCGAAGCATAATCGGGTTCGACGCGCTCGTAGCCAACACGAACATTGAAATGTGGCACACGAAACGACAAGCCGGTCGTCGAAGCAATGAGCACATTTGTGGAGGCGCGAGTATCAATGAGCCATTGTAAACTTTTTGGTATTTGCGTCGAATCGATTTTCTGCGCACGAATGTCGCGAGTTAAGATGCTCGCCGCTACTTCGCCATCAAACGTCAATTGCGGAATGATCTTAATTTTGGTGTTCAGACCGAGGATAGTATTTTCTTCAGGAAAGAGGTCAATCGTCGTCGGGTGCCGCTTAAGCGAATTTGAGTCATCTAACGCGTGGAGATAAATAACATCAAAAAAAGCTTTGTCATCGCCATAGCCGATTTTCGCGGCAAAGCCCATTCGTTTGTATGCCGGCTGGACGGAAATGTTGGTTGTGTCTTCTTCGACGGCGCGTTGGAAGCGTCCGTACATCACTGAAAATCGAAGCGGGTCGGGATTGAGATCAAGCCCTGCCCCTAAAAATGAGATACCGGCAAGTGTGTATTTTGAGTAGGTAAGCGATCGGTAGCCGAGATGGAGTGTAGCCCATTTATATTGTGGCGACACACCTACTTGATCGAACGGCTGGCGGAAATCACTTTCTTGGTCGGACAAGATAAACGTAAATGGGAGAGAAACCCCATAAAACGATACCGTAGGCGAACCTATAAGCGTCCAACTTGTGGGTGGGCGTCTGCGTGGCGCACCGGAAACAGAATATTTACTACCGGTAACGCTGATAGAACCATCAATGGTAAACGGCTTGATTTCCTCGCTATTCGAGAGATCTTGCGAGCGGGCGTTTTGGGTAGCGGAACACATTGTCATTGCTGTAACAGCAAGGATAAGGGCATATTTGCCCTGATGACCTATTGATCTATATTGACACAGCCACTTCATATAATAACCATCCGAACCGGCGCAGACAAACCGGCTCACATCCCTACTACAAATCTAACTATTTTTTCGTCGTCATACCCTAAAAAACTAAAAATTAATAGTTTGGGGTATGGTAGTGGTATTTTTGTGCTGTGAACGAACCAACACTTTCAGATTTTTCATGAATATTGTCTCTTTGCATTCTGTCACCAAACGTTATGGCGCGGCACTTGCCGTTGATGATGTTTCGCTTGAGATCCCGAGTGGCTGTATCTTTGGGTTGCTCGGTCCTAATGGTGCCGGAAAAACATCCACGATACGAATGCTCAATCTTCTGACGTTGCCCGATAGCGGCACGATAGAGATCTTCGGCGAACCCCAGAAACCCTCCCATCAAGATGCGATTGGATATATGCCCGAAGAGCGGGGTCTCTATCGTAAACTTCCGGTGCGCGAACAGCTGGAATATATGGGGATGCTCAGAGGATTGTCGAAAGAGCAACTCAAAAAGAATATCGACTACTGGCTTGACCGGTTTGAAATTCAAAGTTGGGCAAAGAAAAAAACGGGTGAATTATCAAAAGGGATGCAGCAGAAATTGCAATTTATCGTTACGCTGCTCCACGAACCCGAACTGCTAATTCTCGATGAGCCACTTTCGGGGCTTGACCCGATCAATGCCGAGATTATCAATGACATCATGCTTGAACTCAAGAAAAAAGGGAAGACGATCATCCTCTCGACGCATCGGATGGAGCAAGTGGAAGAATTGTGTGATGAGATTGCATTAATGAATTTTGGTAAAGTGGTTGTCTCGGGTACGCTTCGCAATGTCAAGGGTGCCAAAGGAAAGAAAATGGTAAAGGTCGTATTCGATGGCGATGATCAGTTTATTAATGAGCTTAACCATTTTGCGATTCGCATAGCTGAGAAACATCCGAATCAACTGCTGATCGAATTATTACCCGGTGCTGCAGCAAACGAAATATTGCAATATATTGCCTCGAAGGTGACGGTGATTACTTGGAATATTTCTTTCAGCGGTGGTTCTATCATATTCCAAG
>JANYDV010000200.1 GCA_025363505.1 Bacteroidota bacterium | reverse complement strand
AACCTTATTAGGAAAGCCATCAGATAAGATTGATTTCTTTCAGAACGATCCAAATCCTTTTAGCTCTTCGACAATAATTAATTATTTCTTACCAGAAGCAACCACGAATGCAACACTAGTGGTATATGAATTAAGCTCGGGGAAAAAAATACAAGAAATCGAATTACATCAAACTGGTAATGGGAAAGTGACATTTAACGCCGATCATTTAACAGCAGGAACGTACACCTATAAAATCATTTCTTCGCAGGAACAAACTGAACTGAAAAAAATGGTCGTTGTAAAATAATTGACGACTCTTCACAAATAGATAGCACAGTGTAATGACGCTGTGCTATTTTTTTAAATCAAAAATATAGGTCTTGACTTGCATTTCATTTGGCATACCAGTTGTCAAGGTATAGATAGGCTCATGGCAGATATTCGTACGCATTTTATTTGAAGGTTTTCCTGCTTGGGCTGAATGGGGCTCTTCAATTATATAACAGTTTTGTTTTTTTGGCAACCCTTCTTTGTCTGATGTTTCAATGAGATAATCCACGTGATACTCTTCAAGTACTGATAATAAATTATCTTGATATTGAATATGATCTCTCATCCCAAAATCAGCATTCAATCCCTCAAGCTGTAGTATGGGAACATTCAGTATATATGCCGTCAACCCAGCCCGATCACCCATCGCATAATATCCGGGATGTAATTGCACAAAAGACTTCATTTGTTTCGCGTGAACATACACAGCATTTGTCTCAGGCTTCCAATCAACGGTGTCACGAAGAAATATAAAGATAGAAAAAGTGATTAAGCAAGATGAAGAAATTATTATCGAAAGTGTTGCAATAAGATTAGAAATTTTCAATGGGAATTTTGAGAATAGAAATTCAGTAAGCAACCCCAGCGTTACAAGGGTAGCGAAAGGTATAGGATAGAAATACCAACGGTTCAAAAACCAACTACTATTTATAAGAATGATCAAGTAATAAAAGAGAGGGTAAAGTAGTATTATGTAACAAAGAAGTTTTTGTTGAATAGAGTATTTACCGGAAAACAGCAGTAAACACAAGCCAATTGGAATGAGGAATAGTCCTCCAATCGCATCTCGGTTGAATGCCAAATACATCAGTGACGAAAAATCAATGTTATGTAAAGGAGACAATGCTTTCGCAGAAGTTGAAACGGTCAGAAAGTGTCCGAACAAAAAATAATTAGAAAGAAAATAAATCGGTACAAGAATTCCACCAAGACAAAAATTATAAATAAAATGTGTAATAATTTTTTTTTCTCGATGGTTCTGCCCTAAAATAAAAGCTATTGTGAGTACAATCAGTATACCCGTGTCCAATCTTGACAGGAGGAGCAAAGATGTAATAAACCCAAGAGAAAAACTTGTCCCCTTTCGAACAGTTTTAGTAAAATTTATTTGTGATAATTTGAGTAAAAACAATAGGTATAGAGGGATAGTAAGAACAATTTCCATTCCCAAGAAAATTAGTCCTCCAAATATTAATACAACTGGAAGAATAAAAGCATACAGTAGAGTATTATCGGGAAATAGACAAGTAGACAGTTGGTAAAGATAACGAAATGTTATGTAAGTCGATAAACTACAGATTAATGCCAATGCGCTAAAAAAAATTTGTTCGTTCCCGAATGAACTAAGGTAGAGTCCACTAACACATAACATCCAAAGAGGATGGTATCCATTAGTAATTGTAGCACCATCAAAGGATGAAATCCCTTTTGTCACAAGATTCCTAGCGGGTAAAAGATAGTAATAGAAATCATCTGTTACAAAATGAAGATATGCATCGGAGGAATAGTACATATGGTATAAAATTCTTAAGCACATTGCACATACGAAAATAACAACTGCTATATTCGCGAGTTGATATCCTTCAAATCTATTTATTTTTTTTGAGTACATCTGCCAATTTTTGTAATGTTTTTAATAACAATAAGCAATTAGTGAGTAGTTCTAATTATGCAACTTACAAGATACTCTTAACTATATTTTCTTCGGAATATACAAATGAATGAAGATGGTATTATTAAAACGTACCCCCAAATAAGAAAAAAACAAAGAGCTGAAAATGAGAAAAGCGTGGCATTTGTCTGTTTTACTTTCCAAAAAACATCGCTTAGATGATCCGTTTGCGCATTCTTGCTACCGGGATGTTCATTTGTTCGCGGTATTTAGCCACCGTGCGACGCGCTAAGTCATAGCCATCGGCGTGAAGCATATCGGCGAGTTGGTCGTCGGTAAGAGGTTTCATTGGGTCTTCGCCGTGTATCATTTCTTTGATACGCCCTTTGACGACTTTGTTCGAGACAAGCTCTGCTTCAACATCCGCACCGTCACCGCCAAGAGGAATGGACTCGCTAAAAAAGTATTTTAATTCATACACACCAAAATCACACTGACAATATTTACCGTTAACGACCCGACAGATCGTCGAAATATCCATCGAGATTTCTTCGGCAATATTTTTATAGATCAGGGGTTTGAGATATTTTTCGCCTTTGATAAAAAACTCTTCCTGCTTTGCAACGATCGTCTGCATTACCGCAAGTAATGTTTTACGGCGTTGATAATAAGCGAGCACAAATGCTTTTGCCGACTCGAATTTTTTATTAATAAATTCTCGTGCATCGTCAGAAAGTGGTCGTCCGACAGAGGTTTTATTTTTCTTCGTCAGCTCTTTATATGCCGCATTAATCCTGATTGAAGGTACGCCACGTTCATTGAGGGTGATGATAAACTCTTTTGAGTCAGGTGTTTTTTCGATATAAAAATCCGGTGTGATATAGCGACGACTTTCAACAGAAGTCGCTGAGGGTGCACCGGGCTTTGGATTGAGGTGTTGAATAAGATCGAGTGCCGGTTTCAGTTCGGAAAGTTGTAGTCGAAGTTTTTTTGCAAGGATCTGATAATTCTTTTTTATAAAGAGGTCAAAATGATCTCGAAGAATGTCCAATGCAAGATGTTTCGCCGGATGCTGTTCGGTCATCACCTCAAGTTGCACGATCAAACATTCTTGCAAATTGCGCGATGCAATACCGATAGGATCGAGATGCTGAATCCGACGGAGTAATTTTTCCGATTCAGCGATAGAATATTCTTCGCCATAATAAACTGTGGTGTCCTGCACCACTTGATCAAGCGGAACACCCAAATACCCATTCTCATCGAGTGAGCCGATTATCTCTTCGGCAAGAACACGGAGCTTCCCCGGGAGTTCGAGTAGCGAAAGTTGGGTGTTGAGAGATTCTGTCAGCGTTTCTTCGGCAGCTTGTCCGCGATCTTCTCGTTCTTCGTCATCATTGTTTCTGAGTCTCGGTGCTTTAAAGCCTTCGAGCTCATCGTTCATAAAATCTTCGAGCGAGTAGTCGTTGTCTTTATCATTATCCGAAGTATCGGCGGTTTGCTGTTGCTGCTGTTCGATCCGGTCGCTTCGATCTTCGGCAGGAGTTGTGGCAATAATACTTGTTTCGATCGAAGCAGCAAGGGTATCTTCGGGAAGCTCATCTTCAGGTACTTCTTCGAGCATCGGATTTTCTTCCAGCTCTTCTTTGATACGCTCTTCGAGCTGAGCCGATGGAAGTTGCAACAACTTTAAGTATTGCACCTGCACCGGCGTGAGCCGTTGGTGCATACCCTGACGTTGGCGCAATTGGAGCATTCTCTATACTACCCTTCTTTTGTCTGTTAAGCAAAAATCGTACCAATGTTAATAGAAAAATAAGGCAAAAAAATTCCGCGATCTTCGTAAATCGCGGAATTTCGATCATATCTATATATTCAAAGCGATTACAAGGCGTCGAACGCCCTCACAATGTCTTGAGCTATTGTCTCAGGGGCTTTGCCCTCAATCTGCCAGCGCTCGAGCATCCAGACCAACTTACCATCTCGCAAAATTGCCATTTGTGGCGATGACGGCGGAAAGCCTGTAAAAAATTGTCTGGCACGAGCAACGGCTTCCTTATCATTACCGGCAAGTGCGGTAACAAATTTATCCGGCTTTTTGCTGTGCTGCATTGCCATTTTCAGTGCCGGTCGGGCACCTCCGGCTGCGCAACCACAGACAGAATTAATAAAGACTAAGGCTGTGCCGGGTGCATTTAATTCAGTTTCAACACCTTCAGCGGTGCGCACTTCTTTTGCTCCGAGCGAGGTTACTTCATCACGAAACGGTTGCACTAAGATCGGGTCATACATATCAATTTTTCCTTTCCTATTTCAAAGTTATGGCTTTTCTAACAGTAGTATACGTGTTTGTGCTCCGCTGTTACTTGTTATTTTTTATATAGCCGCCCCGGAGTATCCATACAAAGTACCACCCTATTCCAATAGAGGCAATCATTGACACGATCCCAAGTATCATATTGCCATTTTCGCGTGTTAATTCTTTGATTCCTAAGAAAGCAAAGAACACCAGTGCAAAACCGATTAATATTTTATGTGCCGTCAGTAAACGCATAGTCGTATAGAAATAGATGGTTCTTCACAAGTTTGACATTGTCGTATGGATAACATCTGTATTATGATAAATCAATTCATTGATAACTTGTCAGAATCATTGTGTGCGAATGTTGGTAAAAAAAATGATAACTGTATAACGTGTAGATAATATCTTTGGATGTGGATGGGGTTTAGTATATCCACATGTGAACATATACCTTCATAACTTGTTATATCACTTCTTTAGTGCGGTACTACGCCCTGTGGGTGATGGATACACATCGTTATACACATACCCACAGCCTTTATAATAAGTATTATTCTTTTTTTAAACTTTTTTAAATAAGAATAATAAATAAGAATACGTTAACAACTCGTTGTTTCTATGAATATATCCATCATCGGTACAGGATATGTAGGGTTAGTCACCGGCGCAGGTCTTGCAGAAACCGGGCATACAGTGATGTGTATGGACATCGTGCAAGAAAAGATCGAAATGCTTCGCAAAGGCGAGATTCCGATTTATGAACCAAGTCTTGAAGAAATGGTACGGTTCAACACGACCGAAGGGCGTTTGAGTTTTACTAATAGTTACGAAGAAGCCGTTGCTAATGCGAAAGTCATCTTCTTTGCACTACCAACTCCACAAGGTGATGATGGTTCAGCCGATCTTTCGAGGATTATGCAATGCGCTGAAATTATAGCCAAGCTTATTACCGAGCCGATCGTGATCGTTAATAAATCAACAGTGCCTGTGGGAACGGCAGAAAAAGTAAAAAATATTTTTAAAGAACACACCAAGATCCCCATCGAGGTAGTCTCCAATCCTGAATTTTTGAAAGAAGGAGCAGCGGTTCAAGATTTTATGAAGCCCGACCGCATCGTGATCGGCTCCTCGAGCGAAACAGCGATCGAAATAATGCAAGAACTTTATGAGCCTTTCGTCCGCACCGGAAACCCGATTTATGTCATGGACGAAAAAAGTGCGGAGCTTACGAAGTATGCCGCCAACGCAATGCTGGCAGTGCGTATTTCATTTATGAATGAAATTGCAAATATTTGTGATCGGGTGGGTGCAGATGTTGATAAAGTGCGTAAAGGTATCGGTTCTGATGCGCGTATCGGTCCGCAATTTCTTTTTCCGGGAGTTGGATACGGCGGCAGTTGTTTTCCAAAAGATGTCAGCGCTATTGTGAAAACGGCTCAGGATTATGATTACGATTTTAAAATATTAAAATCGGTTCAGGAGGTAAATATTCTTCAGAAAAAAATTCTGGTACAAAAAATTCTTGAACACTACCGAGGAAATATTTCAGGAAAGACTTTTGCGTTGTGGGGTTTATCCTTCAAACCGAAAACCGATGACATACGCGAAGCACCGGCGATTGAGATTATTACGGCATTAATGGCACACGGAGCAAACGTACAAGCAAGCGATCCTGTAGCGATAGAGGCAGTAATGAAAGTATTACCGGAGAACGATCAACTCCGCTATCGCCGAAGAAATACAAATGCACTAGAAGGTGCTGATGCATTGATTGTCGTAACCGAATGGAATGAATTCCGCAATCCGGATTTTACGGCGCTTGCTCTTTCACTTAAAGATAAAGTCATTTTTGACGGACGAAATATCTACGATCCGGAAAAAATTAAAGAGCACGGACTAATGTATTACGGAATTGGAAGACGATAATATTCTTCGTCAGCCGAAAAATTTATAACCAGTACCTGTAAGAAGTAGCAATCACGATTAATCTCATATCTCACTTTTTTTAATTGCATGCCACGTACACTTATTACCGGCGGAGCCGGATTTCTCGGAAGTCATCTGTGTGAACGCTTTGTCGCCGAAGGGCACGAGGTAATTTGTATGGATAATCTTGTCACCGGAAGTGCAGATAATATTGCTCATCTCATGGCACAATCGAATTTTTCGTTTGTGCATTATGATGTCACCAATTATATTCATATCGAAGGCAAACTCGATTACATTCTTCATTTTGCATCTCCCGCATCTCCGATCGACTATCTCAAGTTGCCTATCCAGACCCTCAAGGTTGGCTCTATCGGTACGCACAAGGCACTCGGACTTGCCAAGGCAAAGAATGCCCGCCTTCTCTTGGCTTCGACCAGCGAGACCTACGGCGACCCTGCTATTCATCCGCAACCTGAGACTTATTGGGGCAATGTGAATCCTATCGGCATTCGTGGTGTCTATGACGAAGCAAAACGTTTTGCCGAAGCACTGACTATGGCCTATCACCGGTATCACCAAGTTGATACACGAATTATTAGAATATTCAACACTTACGGCGAAAGAATGCGCATTCAAGATGGTCGCGCCATCCCCGCGTTTGTCACCCAAGCACTTCGCAATGAGCCGATCACGGTTTTCGGCAGTGGCGAGCAAACCAGAAGTGTGTGTTATGTCAGCGATCTTGTCGAAGGTATCTATCGCTTATTGATGAGTGACTATCATAATCCCGTGAACATCGGCAATCCCGACGAAGTAACAATGCTCGAACTCGCGAAAGAAATAAAGGCAATGATACCCGAATCGACAAGCGAAATAGTCTTTATGCCGCTTCCTCAAGATGACCCTCAAGTTAGACAACCTGATATAACTCTCGCCAAAAGCCTCTTAGATTGGAAGCCGACAATCGACCGAAAAGTCGGGTTAGAGAAAACGATCGAATATTTTAGAAAAGCAACTCAAGATCTCCTATAAAAAACTATAAACGTTTAGTTTACCATTCTATCATTCTCACTTGCAATAGTAGGCGATAGTGGATTTCCAACTTTAAACATCCATATATTATTCTTTCTTGTATAAGGAGGATAAGACTTTGAAAAATTCTTTACTGTTCGACACTTATAGTGCCAGCGACTTGAGAACACAAACTTCTGGAGCGTTAAGCGAATCAAAGCAATAGTTTTGGTCACAAAAAAGGGATGAATGGTATCTCATAAGGGTACAGAAGCCTCGACAGCAATGTCGGGGCTTTTTTATTGGTGAAATTGGTTACATTCTCTAATTACGAATCAAATTCCGATTCTATCCGTTAGAAAAGACTCTTCACACAGCCAATAATTTGAAGCAATTACTGCAATCACTGCGCTCCGGCGCTATCACTGTAACCGATGTTCATGCACCTGAAGCACCAAAACGCTCCGGTGTGATTGTGCGTGTGCACGCAAGTGTCATATCTGCCGGTACTGAAAAAATGTCGGTTGATCTTGCCCGCGCATCTCTGCTCGAAAAAGCTCGCTCGAGACCTGATGATGTAAAAAAAGTAATTGCTGAAGTAAAACAACAAGGCTTTTGGGCAACGTATCATCGCGTTCGTAATAAACTTGATACCCAAAAACCGATGGGCTACTCTTGTGCGGGCGAGGTGATTGCAGTGAGCGAAGATGTCGATGATCTTCGTCCCGGCGACCGTGTCGCTTGCGGCGGACAGGGTGCAAATCATTCTGAAATAGTAAGTGTACTGCGCAACCTCTGTGTAAAGCTACCCGAGAATGTTCCGTATGAAGATGCTTGCTATACCACGCTTGGTGCGATAGCAATGCAAGGTGTTCGTCAGGCTGAACTTACTTTTGGCGAAGTCGTCGTCGTGATAGGATTGGGGTTGGTTGGACAGCTCACCTGTGCGATTGCTCGTTCTGCAGGGTGCATTGTCATTGGTATCGATCTTGATGCCAATAATATTAAACTTGCATCAACCTATAATGCGCAATTTGCATTTAGTCGAAATGAGGATAACCTTGTTAATAAAGTCAGAGCCATTTCCAATGGACACGGAGCAGATGCGATAATCATCACCGCTGCAACAAGCTCGAACGACCCGATTGATCTTTCGGCGCAAGTCGCCCGTGATCGTGGTCGGATTGTGATGGTTGGCGTCACAAAAATGGACATTCCTCGCGATCCATTCTTTCTTAAAGAGTTAGATTTCCGACTTTCACGTTCATACGGACCCGGTCGCTACGATAATAATTACGAAGAAAAAGGGATTGATTATCCGATAGGATATGTCCGTTGGACCGAACGGAGAAATATGCAAGAGTTTGTTCGTATGCTTGGCGCAAAGCAAATTGATCCGTCAAAGCTCACGACACACGTTCTCCCGATTACCGATGCACAACGGGCGTATGATATGATTGCCGGAGAGATCAAAGAGCGTTATCTCGGCATTGTACTTACCTATCCACAAGACGATACAACGAAAGTAAGCATTAAAAATGTCGGACAACAGCCTGTAGTCTCTTCGCAAGAACCGACTATTGGTTTTATCGGCGCGGGTAATTTTGCTCAAGGGTTTTTATTGCCGACACTTAAAGAACAAGCTAAGCTGATAGCTGTCGCAAATGAGAGCGGTGCATCAAGTGAGGAAGCAAAAACAAAATTTGGTTTTGTTCGTGCGACCACCAGTGCAAATGAGATTATTGCCTCATCGGATATCAATACCATCTTTATCGCAACCAGACACAACAATCACTCCGAACTAATAACAAAAGCGCTCGAAGCAGGAAAAAATGTTTTTTGCGAAAAACCGATGGCATTGGATTTGCAAGGAGCAATGAGTGTTGCGCAAGCATTTGAAAAAAATTTACAGAAAAACGGTGCGAAGTTTTTGATTGGCTTTAATCGTCGGTTCTCTCCATTGGTTGTAAAAACAAAAGAACTCTTTGGTGAGCCGCATGAACCAAAACTGATTGTCTATCGTGTGAATGCCGGCGCCGTTCCTGCATCGAACTGGGTACAGGACCCGGAGATTGGTGGCGGGCGTATGATCGGTGAAGTGTGCCACTTTATTGATACTGCTGCATATTTTGCAAATGATAGTATGCCGAGATCAGTCGTTGCTAAACAGATTTCGACAGGGCGTGCTGATAGCATCGACCACGATACCGTTTCGATTACCGTTGATTATGAAGACGGCTCGATTGCCACGATCCTCTATATTGCAAACGGAGATAAGACGCTTCCCAAAGAAGAGATACAAGTGTTCTCAGGCGGGCGAACAGCCATCATGAAAAATTTTACCGAGCTGGAATTCTATCGTGGCTCAAGCAAGCCGCATATCGAAAAAGCACAAGGCAAAGGACATCCCGAAGAGATCAAGGCATTTATTACAGCGATAAAGACCGGATCAGAGTCGCCTATAGGATTTGATTCGATGCTTGCGACAACCCTGGTGACCTTTGCTATTCACGAATCGCTTTCAAGCGGCGAGACGGTGCGGTTCTGAGTTCTGTAACATTCCTCCGATGATCGTGTTCTCTTTAGAGAGAGGGTGAGTTTATTATTGTGTATCACAAAAAATCGCCATATTATTTTGTAGTTCTCGCAGTGATATTTATACTGCTTCTACCAACAAGTTCGTTGGTAGCTTCTTGGCAGCGCATTGCAAAATTACCGACAACCGTTGGTTGCTGTTTTTTTAAGAACGACCTTACAGGTTGGGCAGGCTCGGGTTCGACCAGCCAGGACTTGCCGTTACAAATTTGGTTCACGACCAACGGCGGATATTTTTGGTCTGCGGCTAATGTCCCTGTTGGAAGCGGACAAGTCACGCAGATTTCCATTCGTAGTGATGGTGTGGGTTATGCCTCTATTTACTCTCAAAAAAATCCCACAATCAATCTTTGGAAAACGATTGATGGCGGATATTCTTGGGCTGATGTTTCGACCGGATCTCATCTTGGTACCGGAGCAGGTATCACACCAACCTTACAAGGATTCGCTTCATGGGTATTGCCGGTCAACTCAGGCGGCAACACCAATGGGGTATTCTTTCTTGATGACAACACTATGCTAATCACGCTCGGACCAAACTCCGGTCAGGAAGCATGGGGTGCCTATGGCGACCCGCAAACAAGAATATGGTACCGCGTGACTGAACTCAGCAGAACGATAGAGTATTCTAAAAATGGCGGAAGCAATTGGTTAGGTCGGTTTAATCTCGGCGTTTTTTTAGGTGCCAGTTATCCGACCGGTTATATTCACGGCAAAGGCGGTGTGCTCTATGTTCAGTCAGAGCGAGACGGAATGTTCAGAAGTGGTGTCGGAGATTCAGGAAGAACTTGGTTTCCTGTTGGGGGTCCCTCTAATTATATCGACACTCGTTCGTTTTATGTCGGTGGCTGTCGCGGCGAAATGGCAATAGCGTTTGATGAAAGTGGCGGAGTTTGGAAAACAACAGATGGTGGTGACGGAAATCTTGGTCAAGCAGCACCACTAAGCTTTACGCATCCGAAATTCCAACAGATACCATCGTGCCAGAATGAAATACGGACAATCAAGTTTACCAATTATCATTGTTATGATTATGTCGCAAATTCGATCACGTTTGTAAGTAATACAGCCGGCGCATTTTCATTGCAACTCCCGTCATTACCTGATACCCTCAAAAGCGGTGAAACCGATTCATTCAAAGTATTTTTTGATCCCTCAAAAAAACCGGGTGGCTATAGCGCGCGAATTCAATTGAAAGGAGTATTTTTATCAGCGGTAGGACCAATCATCGTTGATAGTCTGATTGATATTACGGCAAGTGCAACAGCCGAACAACCGGATATGGTCATAGCGCCGACAAAATTACATTTTGATAGTGTCTCTGTTTGTGGTGGTGTGGCAGATTCATTTTTCACCATCAAAAACACCGGCTGTGATACAATCACGATTGTTTCCGGTCCCGGTGGATTATCGTCAGATTTTACTATTGACCCACTATCGCTTCCCTTCGCGATTGTTCCGGATAGCGAGATCGTCATTCGCTGCCACTATAAACCAATCACAAAAGGTTTTGCTCAAACTTTCCCGTCCTATACGGCGACGCAGCAAGGACTCAGCACTTCGCAAATGATCGAGCTCAATGGCTTTGGCGAAGATGGGCACGCAGACCTTGCGATCAAACCACTTGCAATTAATCTGGACACACTCTCGATCTGTGCAAACGGGGACTCAGCATTGGTGACGCTTTATAACACCGGCTGCGCTCCGTTGTTTGTTGATGCTGTCACGATTTCCGGTGATCCCGAATACTCAGTAGGAGGTATTGCGAGAAGACATTCGATTGAGCCGTCAGATTCAGTAATGACATGGGTTCATTTTACACCATCGACTAAAGGCAAGCGAACGGCTATAATCAATATAACGACGCATAGTAATTCCGCCGACTCGACGGTAATACAAAAGAGCATTTCGATTGAAACTCAGGTGATCTCCGGTACCGGTATTTTTTCATCGCCGCTTTCGATTGTTGATCTCGATACACTTTCGTTTTGTGAGACACGCGATACAACGCTGACCTTTACCAATACCGGTTGTGATACCTTAGTCATTACCAGTGGTAGTATTACAGGTATCGGGTTTAGCCTTGCCGGAAATTTTCCGATTATCATTCCACCAAAAAAATTCATCAGTATTATCATTCGCGCAACTCCTAATGCTTCCTCGGGACAAAAGAATTTTTCGGCAACGGTAGTATTATTGATTGATGGTGTCACGACCGTAAAGCCTGTAACACTTTCGTACTCCACGAAGGTAGCACCAACACTTCGGCTTTGGCTCACGATCGACCAACCTCGCGCAACCGTTGGTGATATTGTTACCATAAGAGTCAAAGCTGATCCTGCCCAGCTTCCGATTTGTAGATCACTTGATGTCACGGTAGCTTTGAATAATAATCTGCTCAGTTTTGTAGGCTCTCGTGGTGTGAATACAATCACAAAAAATGCTCTCGGAACATATAAGATCGAACAGGCTTCAAGTATTCAAGCCACGAGTGATAGCTCTATTGCATTGCTCGATTACGAGGTATTCATTACAAAAGAGACGATGACCGACATTGTGCTCACGCCTCTCCTGATCAACAACGCCGTGCCCGGCGCCGATCCTTGTGCACCTCAAGCGATTGCAAGTGGGGCTTCGTTTCAATATAGCGATCAATGTGGTGATGAACTTCTCCATCATATAATGAGTGGAGACTTGACGAGTATTCGTGTGTTCAGAATTGCTCCGAATCCGACCGGTGGCAATACGCAAATGGAAATAGGTTCTACGAAAGAATCGGATGTTGAACTGAGATTGTACTCTTCAGCGGGAGTTGAGCTTCACCGTGAGCAACACCATCTCCAAGTCGGAAATAATACCCTCACACTTCATAGTGCAGAATTACCAAACGGGGTTTATACCCTCATAAGTAGATCAAATGAATCAAGGGTGATAAGCCGAATCATTATTATGAAATAAAAAAGGGAGCATGAAGCTCCCTTTCTTAATTTCAGATAAAAATCTGTTTACCACCAACCATTGCGGTTTCCGTAGCTGCGACCCGAAGTGTCGGTTCCTGACGGATCGTTGTACTCATACTTTTTGTGAAGCATCGAGTCTTCGCCGCGTGAGCGTTTTTCCATATTTGGACGAGCCTCACGGACTGTGAGCGGGCGCCCTTCAACTTCTTTGCCATTGAGCTCACCCATTGCTTTTTGAGCTGAGTCAGGGGTATCCATCTCAACAAAACCAAAGCCTTTCGACTTTTTAGTGACCATATCACTGACAATCGCAGTGCTCGACACACGTCCGTACGGAGCAAAAAGCTGCTCAAGCTGTTCGACTGTCCAGGTATAAGGCAGACTGCCGACATACAGCTTCTTTCCTACAGCTACTGGTTGTTGCTCTTTTTCGGTAACTTCGCTCATTCCATTCGTTCCTTTTTGAATAGGTGGTTGTTTTTAGTTTTGAGTCAGATGCAAACGAAGCCGGCTCGGAAGTAGTTCGGCGCTTCGGTGGGTCTATTTCTTAGGATTTATCACCGAGGAGCTGCTCTTTTTCAAGAATAATGTTGCCTAATGCTATCTGCTCCTCGATCATCGGAAATAACTCCCGCTCCTCTCGGCGAATATGTTTTTCTAATGATTCACCAAAAAGGCGCATTCGTTCTCCTACTTCCTCCGGATTATAGGTCTTGAGCATTTTTAATGATGCCCTCATTGCAGAATGATCTTCTAATAAAGAAGCAATCAGCAAGTCTATACTCACGGATTTATTTATTGATGCCGGGAAGAGAATTTCTTCTTCTAAAAGAAAATGTGGATAGAGCTCAGTTTCTGCAAAACGAAGCAAAGCCTCTAATTGCTGAGTGGGTTCGATCGGCCAAAGGGTATCGTGGGGTGATGAAGGTCCGCCTTTTTTCAAACGCAACGCAACCAAAAGAGCGTCGTGATGATCATGTGACAACGGAATAAGAGCCGGGTTTCTTGGCATTATACTACTTCCTTTGTTTCCTTGTTCTCCGGCAGGAGAAGAGAAAGTAATATGCTTCCGAGCAAAATACTGATGATGATGACCAGCGAGACTAAAATACTTGGGTGAATGCTCTCAGAAATAAGAGGGGCAAGCATCTTAAAACCGACAAACCACAGGATGATCCCCACACCTTTCTTGACAAATCGGAAGGCTTCTTGCATCCGTTCGAGCAGGAAATAAAGCGAGCGCAAACCCAGCACTGCCAAAATATTCGAGCTATAGACGATGATCGGGTCTCTTGAGACAGCGAAAATTGCCGGAATAGAATCAACCGCAAATAGAACATCAGTCAGTTCGATGATCATTAAAACGACAAATAACGGAGTTGCGGCAAGCTTCCCCCCATATCGGACGAAGAATTTGTCACCTTGAAAATCGTCGGTGACGTATATAAATTTTCGGGTCAGTTTGATAATGGTGCTTTTCGAAGGGTCAAACTCTTTTTCTTTTCCGAAAGCCATCACCAAACCTGTATAAACGACAATTGCCCCAAAAATATACATGAGCCATTCAAACTGATTGACCAGCCCAATTCCGACAAAGATCATAACGCCTCGCAGTAATAAAACCCCCACAACTCCCCAGTTCAAGACTCTGCGTTGTTGTTTTGAATTGACTTTAAAATGCGCGAAGAGCATCAAAAAGACAAAGAGGTTATCTACCGAGAGTGCTTTTTCAATGGTATATCCTGCAAGAAAAGCAAGGGCATGCTCATGGCTATAACACTCCCAAATGACCAGAGATGTCGCCAGAGATAAGCCAATCCAAAAGATGCTCCAGAGGAGGGCGCGTTGAAATGACATGATAATTTTGCTTCGTGAGAATGCTCTTATGTGATTAAAAATTAGGTGCTTCTCAACAGCCACAGAGAATGAACAATTGCCTAATTACAGTCATAACAGAGTCAGTAGAGAGGTATTGCGAGAATCTTGAGGGTGATCGAAAATGCCCTAAGATATGAAAATTAATGCAAATAGAAACATAATGAATTTATTTCTGTCAAATGTGTAACAGAAGGGAATTTGGCGAGTTTATACTGAGCGGACAACTATGTTCGTATATTTGCCCATTGAAATATATGCTTTTACGACGGGAAGCCCCATTCCTAACGTATATTTGTATATGCTGCGCGGAAGTGTGACCCCCTCCGCATTATCGAGCAATTAGCACATTTATTTGCATACACGAAAGTTATTGCTTATATTTGTACTGTTCAGTTTGAAGGATTTTGTGCATAAGTGCTTTTTCCACGAAACGGAAATTATGGCGCGGCGCATTTTTCTTCGTATATTTATATTTCCGACTTCAGCCGGGAAATCTTCGTATATTTGTGGAGATAACTATCTGAGGGTGTGCCACTAACAGGCACAAACGGATAAAAAAAGTTTACTAAATAGAAACGTTTCGTTCAATTTAATCTAAAATCAATAGGAGACGAAGGTATGACTTCACGTCGTTCAATTATGTTAAGCTTGATGCTCGGGGCTTTCCTGAGTGTTACTGGTCTTAACACTGCTTATGCCCAAGTCCCGCGTAGTATCTCCTACCAGGGGCTATTGATCAAAGCCGGACAGCCTGTTAACTCACAGGTCAACGTCAAGATCAATGTATACAATGCAGCGGGTCAGGTTCTCTATACAGAGACCATGAATCAGGTGCAGGTAAACAATGGTATCTTTAATGTGCTTCTCGGCGGCAACTCAGGCTTATTGCCATCAAGCTTAAAGTTTGATGAACAATATTACCTCGGGGTTGATGTCGATAACACCGGTGAAATCTCGCCGCGTACTCCTTTCACTGCTGCTCCCTATGCCTTGAATGCGCAGACGGTCGGTGGTGTTGGTGTTTCCGTTACACCGCAGCCTGGTATGTTGTTACCATTGGATGCCAACGGAAAGATCCCTGCTTCAGTATTGCCTCAGGCAACTAAAGCAATTGACAACATCAACGGTGTGACCGGTGATGTGTCAGGCAAACTCAATCTTACAGGTGATGGCATAATCACTGTTACCAGCAACCCTGCAACAAACACCATTAAGTTGGGTTTTGCTGGCGGAAGCGGTAATGGCGTAAAGCACATCATGGCAGGACTGGGACTCACCGGCGGCGGATCTGACACCACTGTCGAGATTCACGTTGCTGATAACGGTATCGTTACCAACATGATCGGAACCGG
>JANYDV010000192.1 GCA_025363505.1 Bacteroidota bacterium | reverse complement strand
GTAATTTCCAATTTAAAGAGCTACAGTATCAATCGCTCTATCAAATCGTGGACTATTGGCAATGAGCCTCAATTCAAGAACTTCCACGGCTACGGCTATGTGAATGATTTGCTGGTTAAAAAGTGAAACTAAGTCTTTCATCAAAAAGATAGCAAAGTAGAATTTTTAGTACAAGATACAGATCTCGGAATCGAACCGCAAAACATCAGTAAAATTTTCGATAAATTCTTTCAAGTAAGAAGTATTGCGGTGAATAATACATACTCACTGCGTAACTGATATAAAAGAGTCAGAAAGTACCTTCATTATCCTTAGAAGGAGCATCTTCGATGGGTACTTATTCTTAATCATTGGGTCAGGGGTCCGAGCCGCCCCAGGGAGCACAAATAGATCGGTCATACGTTGTTGCTTGAGAAATCTTAGAGAGGGATTCACTTTGCTGAACCCATCTCTATTTTTTTATAATCAATTTTGCGGTTGCAATTTCTTCTTCATTTGATATTCTCAGATAATATACCCCATCGCCTATATTTTTTGTGGGGATAATTAGTTGATGATTTCCTGCCGACAATTCCCCTTGAACATTTTCCATCACTATTTTGCCTTCGATAGAATAAATAGTTAGGGTTACCGGTGAAGTGTTATTGAGTGAAAATTGTACGGTCGATTCTCCGCTTGAAGGGTTTGGATAAACAATGATATTACTTTCTGCAATTGTTTTCTTGCCAACAGAAGATGGATTGTTAAATTCAAATGCACCCACATCATTTGCTATGCCTGTCATTACTCGCGGACTATAAGAAAATGGATGGACGTATTCATATTGCGGTGTAAATGACAAGCCCGATGCGCTGCCCGCATCAATCCCTGCATCAATTGCGGGCGAACCTTTCAGAAGATGAAAATCAAATTGTGCCGCATCAACAAAACCCGGACCGTCGGCACTTAATAAATGTAGGTTAGATGTTACAGCGATAGTATCGTTAGTGATGATACCCGGACCAGCAAAAAGATTATTTCGGAAAAAAACTGTCGTGGCGCCATTATATACATGATAAAATTGTGCATTAGGTTTACGGTTGCACCATGTATTGTTTATGACATAGAGTTCATTCTTAATATTGCTATACCCTTCTGATCCATAATCAAGCAAAGCACTCCCTTGCGAAAGTGTCCCTTTCATACAGACATTTCCGATGATTAATGTTCTGCCCCCATTAGGAAGATTAATGAGATAGCTTGAAGTGCCATCGTTCTCATCCATAATACGATTATAGATAATAAAATTATTTTGCGCCCGACTTTTTACGCAATGTCCTACTTTTGCGTTATGCGAATAGCTGTACTCCAATATAAAACTGTGCACATGATTAATATACATATTATGACTATATCCGTCACCATAGCCATTGTTGGCAAACTCAGAATACTCAATAAAAATATCACTATTCGCATTGTCACCTGCGAGAATACCATCTTCGTTATCATGAAAGTAACAATGCCTGACTGTCAGATTTTCTCCTTCTTGACGTATGCCCGCACCATTATTATCAGGCACTGTCGCACCTGAAAATTCGATGTTCTCGATGGTTGTATTATTGCCGGCGATAACCCAAATGCCTTTTCCCGAAGCATTCTTTCCATTGGCATCCAGATGTGCGTACTGCCCCCCTACTCCGCGAATAAGCAAGTCACTTTTTGTCCACGTTCCGACATCACCGCTATAGAGACCTGCATCAATCTCGACCGTATCCCCATCCTGTACTAAAGCCATTACTTTGCTTGGTGAAATATATTGACGAGTAGGTCCGACACGGAAGTCTGTCGCTGTGGCAGTATTAATAAAAACAAGCACGAAAATGGAGGCAAAGAAGGTTTGTTTCATAGCGTGGATTAGGAAAATAATTCTGAAAATTAGAACATAAGAGGGATAGACTCCATTCACCAATTCGTTAGAGAGATATGAAACCTGAACACTGGCAAGGCGAGATCATCAGAGTCTTTGATGCCGAACTATACTATGAAACACATGGCGTGGGAGAGCCGCTTATTTGCTTGCACAATTTTAGCTCAAATGCTCGGAAGTGCTTTGCACAACTATTACCGATCTTAACAAAACGATTCACGTGTTACCTCGTTGATCTTCGTGGGCACGGACGCTCGACCAACCCCTCAACTAATTGGACCAAAGATCAATTTTCAAAAGATATTATTGAGTTATGTTCAAGACTTCATCTTGACCGTACAAAGTTTCTTGCAGCAAGCTCCGGTGCAATGACAATGTTGCGTGTCGCCCTTAAGGCACCGAACCTTGTCGAGCAAATGGTCCTCGATTCCGGGACATATCAGATCCCCGAAGCATCACAACGCTATTACCGATCACCCGAAGTGTTGAGTGAGAAACTCATAAGATATTATGCAGAAGCAAATGAAATATACGGAGCGCAATATGGACCAATTCTTGCAAAAGCATTTTATGATTTTCGGCTCCCAGAATGTGATATTAACATCGCTGTGGATCTACTTGCCGAAATTCAAGCCCCAACATTAATTGTTCACGGGGATCGCGACCTATTCTTTCCTGTTGATATTCCTATCGAAATGAAGCGGGTGATTCCAAAAGCAGAGCTTTCGATCTTCCCGAACACCGAGCACATCGTGATGGAACAGTACCCCGAACGTGTTGCCGAGATGACAGTGGAGTTTTTATCAACATAAAAAAAAAGACGAACTCCGAAGAATTCGTCTTTTTTAAAAAACAAATTACATTATTTTACTTCTTTCCGCCTGGCGAAAGCAAATATGATAAGCCGATCTGGAGTGAAGGGATCGGGCTGCTCTTATTTACATTAGAAATATTTGTTTGAAACGGGATGACAAATCCATTCTTCCCGAGTGCATCGCTGATCGAATATGAAGCTTGAATAAGGAAATAGAGATTACCGTTATCGTTTTCTACGATCGGTAACAACCCTGAAGCGCGGATATCAATATTCGTTACTAATGAATCCTTATTGATATCATTTTCAACACTCGGCAACGAACTACCTGGTGTATATTTTACAGAGCCACTTGCAGGAAGGCCAATATTTACTCCCAACAAAAAGCTTTTGAAACGAACGCTCGGCTGAAAGGTAATATAACCCAGTTTGATGGTTTCATTCGGCTCATCTTTACCTTCTTTATGGAAATATGCACCGCGGGATTCATATCCGAGCCCAATAGCAAAACCAAACTGCGGATCGAGCATAAAACTTCCGAGAAGCGCAAAGGTATAGGCTGCTTGTACATCTGTTTTGGCGCCATCAGGGACATTGCCATTAAAAATAGAAAGTCCACCGGTACCAAAGCCACCAACTTCGATGTGTTTGTATGGTTGTTGAAATTCCTGCGCAAATGACTCGGAAGCAAATCCGACCAATACTGCGCTTAATACCAGAGTAGAGAAAATGATTTTTAAGCGATTCATAATAGTTGAGAAATGATTGTGAATATCTAAGTACAAA
>JANYDV010000160.1 GCA_025363505.1 Bacteroidota bacterium | reverse complement strand
CAAAAATATAATCAGGTTGAAGTGGCTCGATTTCTTCGCGGGTCGTTCTGCCGGTAAGTGTTATCAATGACTTCGCACCAATATGCTTTGCTACCAGGACGTCAGGCTCGGCATCGCCAATGATAACGACATGTTCTTTTTGTATCTCAATACCTTTGATTTGAGAAAATTGTTGCAATGCCAATGGTCCGAGATCATTTCTATTGATTGACTCGTGCCCAAATGCTCCGAATTCAAAATAACGATTCAGGTCGAATTGTCGTAGTTTGATCTCTGCGCATTTCGGGAGATTTCCGGTAAGTAGTGCTAATGTGGTGTTCGGTTTTTGTTCGAGTTCGATCAGTAGTTTGTCAACATTTGGCAACAATGCAAAAGAATTTGAATGGACATTTTGTTCAAGATGCTGTGGGATCCACTCTAAGACATCACTTTCTTTTTCCTCAAGGTGTTCGTGTGCGACACCACTAAGGATAGAAATTTCACGAACGATATTCTTGTCAGTCTTACCGGAGAAGCGATAGTTCTCAAGCGAAATAGTTTTCGAAAAAAAACGCTGCATTGCTTCCTCAAAAAGACGGTGCGGAAAATTATCCTTGTAAAGAACGATTGTTCCGTCAATGTCAAAAAGCACAAGTGTATGGTTGGTTGCACGCATTATTATATTCGGCTATAATCTACCAAACACTTTCAGATTGAAGGTTGTTTTACAAAACAATATATTTATTCACAAACATGAATATCGCTTCTTCGCGGCATTTTTCCAAACTTGTTCAGGATTACATTGGTAATTTCAGTTCAAGTACGGTTAATCAATTTTTCTATTGCAGCCCAACACCCGATTCGGCAACACTCGAAAAGATTTTTCAGGCAAAGATTGCCGAGCAAGCATCAAACGGTGGCGAAGCCTTGCGGACTGCGGTAATTGCTCGTATCACCGATACACATACACGATTCGGCGGTATGAGTGCGAACGTCATCAAAAATTTGGAAGCCTTTCGATCGAGCAATTCGCTTGCGGTAGTGACAGGTCAGCAAGTCGGAATTCTCGGAGGACCACTTTATACTATCTATAAAGCACTACATACTGTTCTTCTCGCCAAACAATTCGCGACACAGTTTCCCAACAACGCATTTATTCCGGTGTTTTGGCAGGAGACCGAAGATCACGACTTTGAAGAAGTACGTTCAACTGCCCTTATCGGATCCGACTTCGAGTTAAAACATATTTCCTACAACCCAAGCGCACTACCCGACAGAGTACAAGTCGGATCTTTGCCATTGGAAACTGAAGCGCTTCAACAGTTTTTCGATACTATCGAAGCCACCATACCTCATACTGATTTTACTGATGATGTGCTTAGTTTGTTTAAACGATGTTATCAAGTGGGTATGACATTTGCTGATGCACAAGCAGCGTTGTTTTGCGAATTATTTGCCGACAGTGGTCTTCTTATCCTAAATCCGAATACTGCTGAAATAAAATCGTATGCTCGACATATTTTCCAAAAAGAAATAAATACCACTCCACAACTTTCGCAAAAGATCGCAACACTGAGCGAATCAATCGACAAAAATTATCATACTCAGCTTGACACAAAAGGTACAAATCTATTTATCGCTGAAAATGGCAGACGGATGAAAGTTCAAATTGATGACGACAAACTCTCTCTGAATAATTCGCCGATCACACGCGAACAATTGCTTCAGATAGCCGATACTCAACCTGAACGTATGAGTATGAATGTCGTGATGCGACCACTGGTTCAGGATACGATTCTTCCGACTGTTGCCTATGTCGCAGGACCGGGAGAGATTGCATACTTTGCCCAACTCAGTGCAGCTTATGATTGGGCGAATCTTCAAATGCCCGCTATTATACCACGGATTAGTCTTACACTCGCCGAAGATCGTTTCGAAAAATTAGTACAGAAACACAACACATCTCTTGAGGCACTAATTGAATATGATGGCGAATTAGTTCGAGAGTTATTACAAAGCAAACATGAGGAAGTCATTACCGATACATTCATCGTTACCAACGATCAATTAGAAAAAGCAATCGAAGGGCTTCGCAATATTGTCGAATCAACCGATGCTTCGCTCGCGGCGTCGCTGACAACATTAAAGGGCAAAACATTAACTCAGTTAAAAGATTTTTCTTCAAAAGTACTTGCCGCCGAGCGTAAAAAAAATCAAGCTGCGAAACAGCAATTCGAAAAAGCATTGAATGTCTTGCTTCCCGATGGACAACTTCAAGAACGCGAGATCAATTTGCTATATTTTTTGAATAAATACGGGCTAAGCTTTTGGGATAAATTGCTAGGCTATCTTTCCGAAACAGAGCTGCCATTTGGCGTTCATTCCATCATTCCTGTCTCCGCGATAATCACTGGCATCGAGAATAACCCCAGCACAGCGAAAGAATGAGAACTTCCCACGGCTGGATATGGTTATATGCAGTCCTAAAAAATTGCACCCGTAGCTCAATTGGATAGAGCATCTGACTACGAATCAGAAGGTT